>NZ_BAAAPO010000017.1:336-819 GCF_039531185.1 Nostocoides veronense | reverse complement strand
GCCGCGTACTTCAGCGGTGAACCGACGCGCCCACCCCACAGATTGACGAAGACGTAGTCACTGTCGAGTTCGCCGTACTCCTCGATCAGGTAGTCGGCGTAGCACCGGACCAGCGAGGCCGGGACCGGGATCGTCCGCGGGACCAACGATTTGGACCGGGCCCGGTTGTCGTTGTCACGGGCGAGCACCCGCACCTGCCGCTCGGCCGCGTCCCAGTCCTCATGCCGCAGCCCGAGCGCCTCACCGACTCGCATCCCAGTGCTCGCGAGCACCTCGAGCAGCAGCCGGTCCCGGCGCCGCTGGCACGCCCCGATCAGCGCCTCGACCTCCTGCCTGTCGAGGGTGCGCGGTGTGCGTCGTCCCGCCCGGACCCGCACCACCGGCGCGGCGACCGGCCTGGACTTGCTCACGTGGTGCAGGAACCCGCGAGCCCCGCCCCGCCGGCCCGCAGGCCGCCACACGCTCAACGCGGCATGCACCGCA
>NZ_BAAAPO010000017.1:0-308 GCF_039531185.1 Nostocoides veronense | reverse complement strand
GCTTGCGGTTGATCGTCGCAGCCGAACAATGCTCGCCCAGCGGCAGCACCGCCACCCCTGCGCCACGCGCTGAAGGTGGCAGCCGCAGCCACGCCACGAACGCCGCGACGTCCTCGACCGTCACCGCGGCCCAGTCCAGCGCACGACCGGCGAGGAAGGCGAACCAGTCCCTCAGGTCATGGGCGTACGCCTTGACCGTGTTCGGTGACCGTCCCGCATCGGTCAAGAACGACAGGAACTGCTCGGCCGGCTCCACGAGCTGCCCGTCCTCACCAACCACCGTCCACGACTCACGCCGCGAGCCGGAC
>NZ_BAAAPO010000016.1:187104-200703 GCF_039531185.1 Nostocoides veronense | reverse complement strand
GCAATCCAGCAGGACACCAGTCAGATTCAGGGTCACGACCCCCGCGCACGCCATACCAGCATGTAAGTCGGATTCCAGCCGTCGCTGCCGGCGAGATAGGTCCACTTCGTGTACCGCAGCGCCTGCGCGTCGGTCAGCTGCGGCCGGTCGGGGTTGATCCCGGCGCCAGGCCCGGAGTTGCGGTACTCGAACAAGCGCGCGTCCCGCCACGAAAAGGTGCTCGTCATATCGGTCCACGGCGCGTCCTTGATCGCCTCCGGCAGCACCGTGTCGCGGATGACGACCTGGGCGATGGCGCTGGGGTCGCCGCTGGGCTGCCACGGCCGGCCGAGGTGGAAGCTCTTGGGCGGGGCGTCGCTGAGCACCGTGCTGTCGGTGATCAGGAAGCCGTAGGGCAGGCTGATGTCCGTGCTGGCCGCCGTCAAGTAGCCATTGTTGCTCGGGTTCTGCCGGGTGCTCGCGAAGAGCGTGGAGCGGTCGAAGACGGCGGTGCCGCGGCCGAAGACGAAGTCGACATCCCCCTCGACATAGCTGGTCACGTAGTACGAGCGCGCCAGCACCCCGGGCGCGGGTGAATCGGCATACAGCGTGTCCTGATCGCCGAGCAGCCGCACAGCGTCGAAGACCAGCCGGTCGCCCTGGGTCTTCAGCGCCACGGCCTGCTCGTTGCCGGTGCCCGTCTCGACGTAGGCGTTCTCGATGGTCAGATTCCGGGCCGTGACGTCATTGGCTCGGACCGTCACCGTGGCGCTGCCGGTGGTGCCGTATGGGGTGCCGTCCGGTTTGAGGGTGCCCGCGGACTTGTCGTCGGTGATGACGACGTCACCTGGGGCGGCTCCCGCGCCGAGCAGGGTCAGGTTGGGGCGGGTGATCGTGAAGGACTCGGGATAGGTCCCGGGGCGGATGCCGATGACGAATGGCTCGGTGCCGGTCGCCGCGGCCAGCGCCTCGGCGATGGTGAGCATGTCGCCGCTGCCGTCCGGCGCGACAGTCAGATCGGCGCCGGGGATCGGGTCGTATCCGACGAGCCGCGTGCCCTCGACCGTGACCGGCTCGGATTCGTTGCCGGCCAGGTCGACAGCGGTGACGCGGTACCAGTAGGGGGTGCGCGGGAGTGCGGTGGTGTCCTGGTAGCCGGAGGCCGTCACGAGGCCGTCCCCAATCGGGCTGAACGGCCCGTCCGACGCGTCGGCGCGATAGATGCGATAGCCCGCGAGGTCGGCTTCGGTGCTGTCCGCCCAGTCGAGAGTGACGTCGGCGACGGTGCCCGTGGCAGTCAGGGAGCTCACCGGGGCCGGCGGCGTCAGATCCGGCGCGACCAGGGTCGCGGTCGCGGGCGCGGAGGCATTGCCGCTGAGGTCGACGGCGACCAGCCGGTAGTAGTAGCCGGTACCCGCGGCGGCGGCGGTGTCCAGATAGCTGGTGGCCCCCGGGTCCAGTCGCGCCACCCAGGTGAATGGACCGGCGGGGGTGGTCGCGCGCGTCAGGCGGTAGAGGGAGAGGTCCGGCTCGGTGTTCGGGACCCAGGTCAGCAGCGCCCCGGACTCCGTGCGCGCCGCGGTCAGGCCGATGGGCGTCGCCGGCCGCGTGGTGTCCCTGCGGATCGCGGAGAGGGACACGATGCGCGAGGCGTTGCCGCTGCGGTCGACCGCGACGACTCGATAGTAGGAGCGCAGCCCGGCCGGGGCCGTGAGGTCGGGGTAGTCCGAGATCTTCCGGAGGACGCTGGTCAGCCTGCGGAAGCCGCCGTCGCTGCGTTCGGAACGGTAGACGTGGTAGCCGGCGAGATCCCGCTCGGTGTTGTCGGCCCAGTTGAGATAGATCCGCGTGGTGCTGCCGGTCGCCGTGAGGGACTTGACGGGAGCCGGGCCGACGTTGTCCGCCGCGTTCGACACGCCGGGAAGCACGAGCAGGAGCGCCAAGAGGCTGACGAAGACGACGAGCCCCCGGAGAGCGGGAGCGTTCCGGACCTCGAAGACAACCATCACACCACCGATCTCACCGAACTGGAGGGTCGGCCGCTCGTGGCTGGTCAGGTTCCCACCCCCGGTTCGCTTCCCCCATGAGCGGTGCGGCCCCACCGAGAATCTGTCGTATCGGGCCCCGAAAGTGCAAGCCAGCGCCCGTCCCCTTTCTGGGGGCGGATAGCCTGCCCTGCGTGCCGACGCTCGAACGGGTCCCCGCGCCCGCGCTGGTGCTCGCCGGCATCGTGTCGGTGCAGTTTGGCGGGGCACTGGCGGCGACGCTGATTCCGGTGATTGGGGCGGCGGGGTCGGTCACGATGCGCTTGCTCTTCGCGACGGTCGTGCTGCTCGCCGTCGTCCGGCCACGGGTGCGCGGCTACTCACGCCGAGACTGGGCGACGGTCATCGCCTTTGGGTTCGCCCTCGGGCTGATGAACTTCGCCTTCTATGGCTCGCTCGCTCACTTGCCGATCGGAGTGGCCGTGACGATCGAGTTCATCGGGCCGCTCGCGCTGGCCACCGCATTGTCGAGGCAGCCCAAGGACTTCCTGGCGGTGCTGGGGGCGGCGCTCGGCGTGGTAATGATCTCCGAAGCGTTCAGCTCCCCCCTCAGCGAGTTGAACTGGACCGGAATCCTGCTGGCGCTGACCGCTGGGGGGTGCTGGGCGGCATACATCATCTTCAGCGGGCGCACCGGTGCCGCCTTCCCCAAGCTCGACGGCCTCGCGATCGCGATGCTCATCGCGACCATCGTGGTGTCGCCCTTCGGCCTGATAACCGTCGGCGACTGGAGCCCGAGCCTGCTGGTCAAGGGCCTGGGGATCGCCATCCTGTCCTCCCTGCTGCCCTACTCCCTCGAACTGATCGCCCTGCGGCGCATGAGCGCTGCGGTCTTTGGGATCCTGCTCTCCCTCGAGCCGGCCGTCGCGGCACTCGCCGGCTTGGTGATCCTCGGGCAGCGGCTGCACGGCATACAACTGCTCGGAATGGCCCTGGTGGTTGGAGCCAGCGTCCTGATCATGAGCGCGGGCACGGAGAAGGATCCCGCGGAGGCGGCGGCGACCTGAGGCGAGAGGTGCCTCCGCCCCGACCACAGACGTGGCCGGGGCAGTCAGCACATCAGCGGAGGGGACTCACGCCTCCAGCTGGGCGTCCCGCTTGGACTTCCACAAGCTGGCGATGGTCGTGACACCGAGAATGACAACGATCGCGCCGAGCGACACGGCGATCGGGATCTCTGGCACCTCAAAATGCTCGCCGCCATTGATGAACGGCAATTCGTTGGTGTGCAGCGCGTGCAGCAGCAGCTTGACGCCGATGAAGGCCAGCAAGACGGCCAGGCCGATCGAGAGATAAACCAGTTTCTGCAGAAGGCCGCCGAGCAGGAAGTACAGCTGGCGCAGGCCCATCAGGGCGAACAGATTGGCGACCAGGACGATATACGGCTCCTTGGTCAGACCGTAGATCGCCGGGATCGAGTCGAGGGCGAAGAGCAGATCGGTGGTGCCGAGCGCAAGGATGACGAAGAGCATCGGCGTGGCCAGGCGCTTGCCTCCCACCTTCGCGAAGAGCGAGGTGCCGTGGTACTCCTTCGTCGACGGGATGCGCTTCTCGACGAACTTCATGAACTTGTTCTCTTCATACTCATCGTCGTCCGACTCACCCGAACCGACGAGCTTCCACGCGGTATAGATGAGGAAGGCGCCGAAAATGTAGAACACCCACGAGAAGTTGTTGATCGCTGCGGCGCCCGCCCAGATGAACAGGCCGCGCAGGATGATGGCGATGATGATGCCGATCATCAACGCGAACTGCTGGTAGCGCGCTGGGACCGCGAAGTTCGCCATGATCAGCAGGAAGATGAAGAGGTTGTCGACACTCAGGCTGTATTCGGTGAGCCAGCCGGCATAGAACTCGCCCGCGAGTTTGCCGCCCTTCATGATGAACAGGCCGATCCCGAAGGCCACGGCCGCGCCGATGTAGACGCTCAGCGCGACGACGAGTTCCTTGGTGCTCGGCCGGTGCGGATTGCGCGCAATCCAGATGACGTCGAAGACCAGCACGGCCACGGCGATGCCAATCGTGAGGTACCACACCCACGCCGGCAGGTCGAGCTCGGTGGCGTTCGCGGCGGCGAAGACCTGGGTCAAAAGGGGCCCCTTTCGGACATGAAGAAGGTCAGTCCGAAGTCTCTCCCACCCGCGCGAGCGGGCCGCCGCCCCGGGCCGGTAGGCCGTGATGACGAGGCTGGCGTGTCGGGATACTCCCTCCGTGGGGTGCTGCGCACCCGTGTGCCGGGGACCAGTGTCGCAGAAAAGGACGCTCGGACAGAATCGGGGCGAGGGTCTATCTCGCCGTTCGAGTCAACCGCCAGGGGGCGCCGCGCGTGGAATACCCAGATCGGGAGAAGGGAAGCTGTCATGGTCGGATTCGCGGGACGCAGTGCCCTGAGCATGGTCGCCGCGGCGGCGGTCGTGCTTGGGCTGGGTTCGGGCGCCACATCACTGCCCGACACCGGGCCGAGCCCATCGGTAGCAACAGCGGGCGCGCTGGACTTCCGGATCGAGCGCCTCGCCGGCAGCGATCGGTATGCCGCGGCGGCGGCCATCAGTCGCGAATTCTTCGCCCCAGGCGAGCGGCTCGTCGTGATCGCGAGCGGCGAGGCGTATGCCGATGGCATCGCCGCCGGTCCCTATGCCGCGGCCAAGGGTGCGCCCGTGCTCTTTGTGACCCGCGATCGCGTCCCGGCCGCGACAGCCTCGGAGCTGGACCGCCTGCGACCGTCGGAGATTGAGGTGCTGGGCGGCCCGGCCACGATCAGCGACGCCGTGATGTATGAGCTCAGCAACCGCTGGACCGACGAGGGGGCCAGCCGGATCAGCGGGGACACCCGATTCGACGTTGCCGCACGCGCGAGCGCCCTCGGCTTCCCCGGCCCGGTGCGCACGGCATATGTCGCCTCGGGCCGGGTCTGGCCGGACGGACTCACCGGTGGGGCGGCAGCCGCCGTCGAGGGCTCCCCCATGTTGCTCACCGAGCCGGACACGGTCCCCGCCGCGACCGAGGCAGAGCTGCGCCGGCTCGCGCCGGAGCGGATTCTGCTCCTGGGCGGTCCCGCGTCGGTGGCGCCCGCCGCCGAGATAGCCCTGCGCCGCATCGCCCCCGTGGAGCGCGTATGGGGTGCTGACCGCTACCAGACCGCCCTCGCCATCTCGGCTCGCATCTTCGGCGCGGACCGCCCCGCCCTGATGGTCGCGACCGGGGGCAACTTCCCGGATGCGCTCGCGGGTAGCGCGGCGGCGGTGCGCACGCGCGGACCGATTCTGCTCTCGCGCGAAGCGACGCTGCCGCCCGGCACGCCCGGCGAGCTGAGTCGGATGAGCCCGGACACGGCATACCTCCTGGGCGGGACGACCTCGGTGCCGATCGACATCCCGCGCCTGGTGCAGCGCGAACTCGGGGCCTGCTGGGCCGGGATGGCGCCGACTTCCCGTTCGCCGGAGGTGATCACGCAGGTCAGCGGCACGAGCTCAGCGAAGCTGGCGTTCACCCTCGACATGGGCGGCCGGCTGGAGGGGGCCGACGATATCGTGCGCTTCCTCATCGACAACCAGGTCTGCACAACCTTCTTCCCCACCTCCATCATGGCCGACACCGACGAGGGTCGGGTGGTCATGGCCCTGATCGCGGCGCATCCGGAGATCTTCGAAGTTGGCAATCACACGGTCCACCACTGCGACCTGGTCCGCGGAGGCGGCGGCTCCCCCACCGCGGCGCCATGTCAGCGGGCCATGACCGACAGCTTCGTGCGCTCCGAGTTATCGGATGCGGAGACGGTGCTGCAGCGGCTGTCGGGTATGCCGGTCCGCCCCTATTGGCGCCCGCCCTTCGGCTCGCACGACTCACGCGTGAGAGGCCTGGCGGCAAGCGTCGGCTATCCGAAGACCATGATGTGGAGCCGCGACACGCTCGACTGGGATCCCGCGACGACCACGCAGGACATCATCGACGCCGTCACCTCGCCGACCCCGCCGAGCGGGAGCATCGTGCTGGCCCACCTCGGGGGCTATCACACCGGCGAAGCGCTGAGGACGATCGTCCCGACGCTTCGGGCGCGCGGGCTGACCTTCACGACGATCTCAGACCTGCTCAACGGGTGAGGCGGACGAGTCGGGAGCGCCTCAGCCGGCGCTCTGGCGCTTGGATTTCGGCAGTTTGCTGATGATCAGGTCGTATGACGTGTCGATGGCCTCGAGGATCTCCTCGTCGGGGATGACACCGCCTACCGCCAAGGTGTTCCAGCCGTTCCGGCCGATGTAGGGCATGACGGAGGCGTCATCCGGGTAGCGCGCGAGCCACTCGTCGGCTTCGGCGCGGTTCGCCGCGCACTTCACGCCGATGCTGTTGCCGCCAAGGCCGAAGACGAAGATCTTCTCGACGACCTTGGCCACCAGGTCGCCTTCCCAGGGCTCGTCGGGATAGGCGCCGGGCTTGGCCAGGGCGTAGTCGCGGATCTCCCCGGGCGTCATGGCCGCGAGTCTGCCAGGGCGGCGCTCACCGGGTGGCCTCCGACATCTGGCGCAACTCCTTCTTCAGGTCCTTGACCTCATCACGCAACCGGGCGGCCACCTCGAACTTCAACTCGGCCGCAGCCGTGTGCATCTGCTCGGTGAGTTCCTGGATGAGATTGGCTAGATCGGAAGCGGGCAGCCCCTTGATCGTGGCGACCTGGCCGGTGTCGGCCATCATCGCGCCCCGGCCACCTCGTCCCGCGCCACGCGTGCCCCGAGTCTGGGATCGCCCAGAGCCCATGAGGGTCTCGGTGTCGGCATCCTCGCGGCCGAGCATGTCGGTGATATCGGCGATCTTCTTGCGCAGCGGCTGTGGGTCGATGCCGTGCTCGAGGTTGTAGGCCTGCTGCTTCTCGCGGCGCCGGTTGGTTTCCTCGATCGCTTCCTGCATTGAGGGGGTGAGCTGATCGGCATACATGTGCACCTGGCCCGAGACATTGCGGGCGGCGCGCCCGATGGTCTGGATGAGGGAGCGGGCGGAGCGCAGGAAGCCTTCCTTGTCGGCGTCCAGGATGGACACCAGTGACACCTCGGGCAGGTCGAGGCCCTCGCGGAGCAGGTTGATGCCGACGAGGACGTCGAACTCACCCATCCGCAACTCGCGCAGCAATTCGACGCGACGCAGGGTGTCGATATCGGAGTGGAGGTAGCGGACGCGAACGCCCTTCTCCAGGAGGTAGTCGGTCAGGTCCTCCGCCATCTTCTTGGTCAGGGTCGTGACAAGGACACGCTCGTCACGCTGCGCACGGAGTGAGATCTGCTCGAGCAGATCGTCGATCTGGCCGCGCGTGGGTTTGAGGATGACTTCGGGGTCGATCAGGCCGGTCGGTCGAATGACCTGCTCAACCACACCATCGGCCTTGGCGAGTTCATAGTTGCCGGGCGTGGCAGAGAGATAGACGGTCTGGCCGATCCGGTCGAGGAACTCCTCCCACATCAACGGCCGGTTGTCCATGGCGCTCGGCAGCCGGAATCCGTGATCGACGAGGGTGCGCTTGCGCGACATATCGCCTTCATACATCGCGCCGATCTGCGGGACCGTCTGGTGCGATTCGTCGATGACGAGCAGGAAGTCTTCGGGGAAATAGTCGAGCAGGCAGTTGGGGGCGCTGCCCCGCTGGCGACCGTCGATGTGCATCGAATAGTTCTCGATGCCGCTGCAACTGCCGATCTGGCGCATCATCTCGATGTCATAGGTCGTGCGCATCCGCAGCCGTTGGGCCTCGAGGAGCTTGCCCTGCTTCTCGAACGTCGCCAACTGGTCCGCGAGTTCCTTCTCGATCCCGGTGATCGCGCGCTCCATCCGCTCCGGGCCCGCGACATAGTGCGTGGCGGGGAAGACATACATCTCTTGCTCCTCGCGCACGATCTCGCCAGAGACCGGGTGCAGGGTGTAGATGCGCTCGATCTCGTCGCCGAAGAACTCGATGCGGACGGCCAGCTCTTCGTAGACCGGGATGATCTCGACGGTGTCGCCGCGCACCCGGAACGTGCCGCGGGTGAACGACAGATCGTTGCGGGTGTACTGCATCTGGACGAACTTCAGCAGCAACGCATCGCGGTCCATCGAGTCCCCGACCCGCAGCGGAACCATGCGATCGACATACTCCTGCGGGGTGCCGAGGCCGTAGATGCAGCTGACGGACGCGACAACGACGACATCGCGGCGGGTGAGCAGTGAGTTGGTGGCGCTGTGGCGCAGCCGCTCGACCTCGTCATTGATCGAGGAGTCCTTCTCGATATAGGTGTCTGTCTGCGGGACATAGGCCTCGGGCTGGTAGTAGTCGTAGTAGGAGACGAAATACTCGACGGCGTTATTGGGCAGCAGCTCGCGGAACTCGTTGGCGAGCTGGGCGGCGAGCGTCTTATTAGGGGCCATCACCAGCGTCGGCCGCTGCACCTGCTCGATCAGCCAGGCCGTCGTCGCGGACTTGCCAGTGCCAGTCGCTCCCAGAAGCACGACATTCTGCTCCCCCGCCGTCACGCGGCGGGCGAGGTCGGTGATGGCCTGCGGCTGGTCCCCGCTCGGGGCGAAATCGGAGATCACCTCGAAGGGCGCCACGCGGCGCTTGAGTTCGGTCGTCGGACGCATAAGACAACCGTAAACGTGCGGACTGACAGCCCCCTTGCCGAACGATCCAGCGCCGGTGATGCGGCGCTATCGGCCCTGGTGGGCGGGGCTGTCGGAGCGGCGACATACGGTGTGCGAATGGAATCGGACACCGAGCTGGCACGGGCGCCCTACGACCCCATGCCGCATGGCCCCCAGGAGGTCGGCGTGGGGCCTTGGGCCGGCCCCTGGCCGGTCGGGCCGGGCAGCGAGGTCTATGACGAGGAGCTGCTGCGCGAGGGCGACCGCCGCAATGTCGTCGACCGCTATCGGTACTGGTCGATGGCGGCGATCGTTGCCGATCTCGACACCCGGCGGCACGACTTCCATGTCGCGATCGAGAACTGGCAGCACGACTTCAATATCGGCACAATCGTGCGCACCGCCAATGCCTTCCTCGCCAAGGAGGTGCATATCGTCGGGAACCGGCGCTGGAACCGGCGGGGGGCGATGGTCACCGATCGTTATCAGCACGTGCGCTACCACCCCGACGCCACCGCGCTCGCGGCGTATCTCGATGAGCAGGGCGTCGCGCTGTGGGGGGTCGACAATCTGCCCGGATCGCTGCATCTGGAGTCGGCGGAGTTGCCCCGGTCGGTCTGTTTCTTGCTGGGACAGGAAGGCCCGGGGTTGTCGCCCGCGGCCCGGGATGCCTGCACCGCGACCTTCTCGATCGCGCAGTTCGGCTCGACGCGCTCGATCAACGCCTCGGTCGCCGGGGCCGTGGCGATGCATGCGTGGGTGCGTGCCCACGCCGACTTCACCGAGGCGTGGCGCGGATGAGCCTAATGACTCGCTACCGCGCCAGCGGCGCCGACCTGCCCTTCGGCGATCCCCTGCGGGCGCATGGGCTGGCGATGGAAGGCTATTTCTGGCGGTTCACCGATCCCGCCTCGAGGCGGACCGCCATCCTGCTCGCCGGCATCAATGACGCCGCCGACGGTGGCCCCCGCTGGGCCACGCTGGGTGCGGCGATGTGGCCGAGCGGCGCGATCTCGACGATCGCGCAGCCGCAGGGGTATGCCGATCCAGACGAATTGGGGGCCCGAGCCGGCGATGCTTTCGACGGCTCGGCGAGGCGAGTGCGGGCGGATTGGACCGGACCCGACGGCGTAGGCGTGCACGCCGACATCCACCTCCGGGACCTGCGGCCGTGGCCGCGCCGCAGCTTGGGCGGATCGAGCATCTTTCAGGCCATGCCGGGCCTGAATCAGTACTGGCACCCGTGGCTGCTCGGCGGCCGCGCCGACGGCATATTGCGCGTCAGCGGGGACGAGTGGCGACTGGACGGCGTACACGTTTATGGCGAAAAGAACTGGGGCAAAGGCGGATTCCCAGATGCCTGGTGGTGGGGACAGGCGCATGGCTTCGCCGAACCCGAGGCGTGCGTGGCCTTTGCCGGCGGTCTCGTGCACGCGGGTCCGCTTCGGACCACGGTCACCGCGCTCGTCGTGCGCCTGCCGGACGGCACGGTGGTGCGGCTCGGCGACCCGGTCGTCTCGCCGGTGCAGGCCACGGTCGATGACACGAGCTGGCGTCTGCGTGGGCGCGGCTTCGGCTGGCAGATCGATGTCGATGCTGCCGCTCCCCTGGCGGATGCGCACGTGCTTCCTGTCCCCTTACCCCGCGAACGCCGCAATACCGCGGGTGCGATCGAGCATCTCGGCGCAGCGCTAGCCGTCACCGTCCGACGCAGCGGTCGCCTGGTCTGGTCCGGCGAGTCACGGGTGGCAGCGCTGGAGCACGGTGGTTTGGCGCGGGCCGAAGCTGAACTGCGTCGACGCGGCCGTCCCGCCGGGGCCGCCGATGCCGCACCGGAGCGCCAGACATGATCAGCCTCGAGGAGCTGCTGGGGCGATGCCATGTCGTCGCCATTGCGATGCGCGTGCCCTTCCGGGGCGTGACCACACGCGAGGTCGCGCTGATCGAGGGACCGAGCGGATGGGGCGAGTTCGGCGCGTTCACCGAGTACCATCCCGCCGAAGCGGCTCGCTGGCTCGCAGCGGCTTTGGAGGCGGCGAACGGCCACTGGCCGGCTCCGGTGCGATCGGAGGTTGAGGTCAACGCAACCGTGCCGGCCGTTGCGGCCGATCAGGTGCCGGAGGTACTCGTCCGGTTCCCACGCTGTCAGACAGCCAAGGTCAAGGTCGCGCAGGCCGGCCAGTCCTTAGCGGACGATGCCGAGCGCGTCGCCGCTGTCCGCGATGTGCTGGGTCCCGGCGGGCGGATTCGCGTGGATGCCAATGGCGCCTGGGATCTTGACCAGGCACGGCAGGCGTTGGCACGGTTGGCGGTCTACGACCTGGACTATGCCGAGCAACCGTGCGCCGAGGTTGCGGACCTGGCCCGCCTGCGGGTCGCTTTGGCCCGGGCGGGGGTGGATGTGCGGGTCGCGGCGGACGAGTCGATCCGACGGGCCGAGGATCCGCTGCGCGTGGCGCGTGACGAAGCAGCGGATGTCGTCGTCGTCAAGGTGGCACCACTCGGAGGCGTCGCCGCCGCACTGCGGATCGTCCAGGAGTGTGGCCTGCCTGCCGTCGTCTCGTCCGCCTTGGACACCTCCATCGGCATCAGCGCCGGGGTGGCCCTCGCCGCCGCCCTGCCGGAGTTGGACGGGGCCTGCGGGCTCGGCACGGTTGCTCTGATGGCTGGCGATGTCGTTCCTGATTCTCTCGTCCCGCGCAATGGGACCCTCCCGGTGCAGCGAGTCCGCGCCGATCCTGCGCTGCTGGCCCGGTATGCCGCCGCCCCCGATCGCGACCGGTGGTGGCGGCAGCGGGTGGCCGACTGCTATGCCCACCTGACGGGAGGTGGTTGACGCCTGCCGACCGGCGCGCGACGTGGCTCACACGGCGTGTGCGTGAGCGCCGGTGGTCAATGGGCGACGCCGGGATCGGCGCCCGGCCAGGCGAGGGCGATCCGACCGGGCCAGACCGGATCGCAGCAGCCGAGTAGACGGTCACCGACCTGCGGGAAGCCGGCGGCGGCGAGCGACTGCATACCCGTGGCGGAGGGTTCTTGTGACAACTCCAGGGCGAGGGCGAGGCGGCCAGGCTCCCGCACGATCTCGGTCAGGCGGACGGGTTCGTCATCCAGGGCCACACGTATGCGGGCGCTCACCCGCGCCGCTCGCTGCGCCATCGCCACGGCGTCCGCGCTGATCCGGCGCGCATCGGGGGCCGGCCGAGCCGCGGCGAGATGGCCCGCGAATGGCGCAATGACGTCCTGCCACAACTGGTCGACAGCCGCCTCGAGGTCCGCCTCGCTGCCCTCATTGTCGATCAGAACATCGGCGGCCGCGCGACGTTCCACATCGGTGGCCTGGGCATTAATCCGCGCCCAAGCGTCGTCGGCCGACACCCCGCGAGCCGCCCCTAGTCTCGCGACGCGCGTAGCGGCCTCGACCAGAACCACGATCACCAGGTGATAGTCCGCCGACATCCGCTTCTCGACCAATAGCGGCATATCGTGCACGACGATTCCGTCGGCCGGCACGGCGGCGAACTGTCGCGCGGCCTCGGCCCAGATCAACGGGTGCGTGATGGCCTCCAGCCGGGTCAAGGCAGCCCGGTCACCGAAGACCAGTCCCGCGAGGGCGGCCCGATCCAACCCACCACCGGCGGCCCGCACTCTTGGACCAAACTCCGCTAGCACAGCGCTCAAGCCGGGAGTGCCCGCCGCAACGACTTCCCGTGCGATCCGGTCCGCGTCGACGACCACAGCGCCGCGCTCTGCCAGCAACCGAGCAACGCTCGACTTGCCGGACCCCATGCCGCCGGTCAGCCCGATCCGCATCACATTGGCGAGCCTATTCCGCCGTGCGGTGCTGTGGAGTGGCATTCCGCAGGTCAGGGTGGCACACTGCCTTACCGCCCCTCCCGTAACAGATGCAGTCTGCCGGCGCCCCGCGCCCGTGCAGCGAAGGAAGGCTCCCGCCCGAGGCGTATTCGTTCGACGGCCCTGGCCGTCTCCACTCTGGCTCTCCTTGCCGGCGCCGGCACCGCGGTCGCCCAGCCCACGCTGTCTACCGGTTCCGCACCCGCCCGGACGGCGTCATCAGCACCCGCGAGCACGTCCTCCGGCACAACCAAGGCTGACGCGGCATACCTCACCTTGCTCTTCGGGCGCACCCAGTGGGTGTCGGCCGACAAGCTGTGCAAGCAACTTCCCAATACCGTCACGCTCGGCCGCGTGGCCAGCGTCATGAAGGATCGAGGCAAGGCCGGCGTCGGCAATGTCGTCGTCAAGCGTCACGGTGTCACGCAGTCCTGCTTCTCCAATTACGTCATCAGCCCGTCGTGGAACAACCTGACGCAGCTGCGGACGCAATTCGGCTGGACCTTCACCAGCGCCGGGATGACCTACGCCAATATGACGACCCTGACCCCCACCCAGCAGCACGCGGAGGCCTGCGGCTCCGTCGGGGCGCTCGCGCGGCGCGGCCACACGCGGTCGTGGGGCCTGTTCGCCTACCCGAACAACAAGTACACCGACAAAATCCAGAGCCAGGTCGTCAAAAAGTGCTTCGCCTTCGGCCGGGTGTATGGCGACACCGCGACGAGCAATACCGTCGCCACCAAATGGCCCAACTGGCAGACCACCGTCTCGGTCAATGGCGGCAAGTGCGCCGACACGACCCAATCCTGCAGCACCTTGCCCTACGGCCCGACCTATATGACGCCTGCTCAGTTGATCCCCAAGGTGCGCGTCAATCCCGGCAACTGGTCGACGGTGCAGTTCTACCGCTTCGTCACCGGCACCAGCGCCCCCGGCACCGTCATGCAATGGAACTGCTCCGGCCCGGAGAACACGCACTGGACCTCGGACGCCGAGATTTACTGCATGCGCGACTTCGTGCGTGTCCTGGACGCCATCCCCTCCACGGTCACCGTGACCGACCCGGCGACCGTCGCCGAGGCGTGGGGCGTCAAGCCGAGCGCCTGAAAATCCGCTG
>NZ_BAAAPO010000016.1:40162-187073 GCF_039531185.1 Nostocoides veronense | reverse complement strand
GTGCGCCCGCGGGAAGGTCAGTTCCCGGTGAGCTTCTCGCGCAGAGCGGCCAGGGCCTCGTCGGAGGCCAAGGTGCCTTCGACGACCGGCGCAGCGCCGGTCTCGGTGGTGGTGGAGGAGTAGGACGAGGGTGCCTCGCCCGCGGCCTCGCCAGCCTCGGCGTCCGCCTTGGCGGCCGCCTCGACCTGCGCACGGTGCGCCTCCCAGCGCGCGTGCGCCTCGGCATACTGCTTCTCCCAGGCCTCGCGCTGCTTGTCGAAGCCCTCGAGCCACTGCTCGGTCTCCGGGTCGAAGCCCTCGGGGTACTTGTAGTTGCCGTTCTCGTCATACTCCGCGGCCATGCCGTAGAGGGTCGGGTCGAACTCGGCGAGGTTGGCGGCGTCCTCATTGGCCTGCTTCAGCGACAGGCTGATGCGACGACGCTCCAGGTCGATGTCGATGACCTTGACGAAGAGGTCGGAGCCGACCGTGACGACCTGCTCCGGCAGCTCCACGTGGCGCTCGGCCAGCTCGGAGATGTGGACCAGACCCTCAATGCCGTCCGCGACGCGCACGAACGCACCGAATGGCACCAGCTTGGTGACCTTGCCCGGCACGACCTGACCGATCGCGTGGGTGCGGGCGAAGTGCTGCCACGGGTCTTCCTGGGTCGCCTTCAGCGACAGCGAGACACGCTCGCGGTCCATGTCGACATCGAGCACCTCGACGGTGACCTCGTCGCCAACCTCGACAACCTCGGACGGGTGGTCGATGTGCTTCCAGGACAGCTCGGAGACGTGCACGAGGCCGTCCACGCCGCCCAGGTCGACGAAGGCACCGAAGTTGACGATGCTGCTGACGACACCGGAGCGGACCTGGCCCTTCTGCAACTCGCGCAGGAAGGTGGTGCGGACCTCGGACTGCGTCTGCTCCAACCACGCACGGCGCGAGAGCACGACATTGTTGCGGTTCTTGTCGAGCTCGATGATCTTGGCCTCGATCTCCTTGCCGACATACGGCTGGAGGTCGCGGACGCGACGCATCTCGACGAGCGAGGCGGGCAGGAAGCCGCGCAGGCCGATGTCGAGGATGAGGCCACCCTTGACGACCTCGATGACGGAGCCCTTGACGACGCCGTCCTCTTCCTTGACCTTCTCGATGGTGCCCCAGGCGCGTTCGTACTGGGCGCGCTTCTTGGACAGGATCAGGCGGCCTTCCTTGTCCTCCTTCTGGAGGACCAGGGCCTCGATCTCGTCGCCGACGGTGACGACCTCGTTGGGGTCGATGTCGTGCTTGATCGACAGCTCACGCGAGGGAATGACGCCCTCGGTCTTGTAGCCGATGTCGAGCAGGACCTCGTCCCGGTCGACCTTGACAACGCGGCCTTCGACGATGTCGCCGTCGTTGAAGTTCTTGATGGTCTGGTCAATGGCGGCCAGCAGCTCTTCCTCGGTGCCAATGTCGTTAATGGCGACCTGAGGGGCGGTCGAAGCGACCGTAGTTGCAGTCATGTAGAAGGGACTCCGATGCGGACAGAATGGTGATGGGACAATGGACTCGCGCTCGTGGGCACGCAAAACGCGCACACGTGTGCGAACAGCAGTCTAGTGGGCGTGACCAGGGTCGCCCAAATCGCGTCCGAGGAGCTGACCAGGCGATGAGTGGTGGGGCCGGACGTGTGGAGCGCGCGGCGGTCGGGCACGACGAGTCCATCGCCGCGCAGCGCCGGTGGTGGGACGGCGAGGCCGCCGATTACCGCGCGGAGCACGGCACCTTCCTCGGCGATTCCGGCTTCGTCTGGGGCCCGGAAGGCTGGACCGAGGCCGAGTTGTCGCTGCTTTCCCCTGCCGGAGGTATGCCGCCCGCCCCCGTCCTCGAGATCGGCGCTGGGGCGGCGCAGTGCTCGCGTTCGCTCCGGGCTCAGGGTGTCGAGGTCGTGGCCAGTGACCTCTCGGGCGGAATGTTGCGTCAAGGACAACTTATCGACGCCATCGCGCCGGATCATGTGCCGCTGGTGCAATGCGATGGTGCCCGGTTGCCCTTTGCCGAGGCGAGTTTCGGGACGGTCTTTACGGCGTATGGCGTGGTGCCCTTTGTTGCCGACTCGGCCGGCGTGATGCGCGAGGCGGCGCGCGTGTTGCGCCCCGGCGGCCGGTTCGTCTTCTCGACGACGCACCCCATCCGCTGGGCCTTCCCGGATGTGCCAGGGGTGAGCGGCTTGAGTGCGCATCAGAGCTATTGGGACACCAGGCCGTATGTCGAGCGCGACGCCCGCGGGCAGGTCACCTATGTCGAGCACCACCGCACGCTCGGTGAGCGGGTCCGGGAGATCGTTGCGGCGGGTCTGGACTTGGTCGACCTGATCGAGCCGCAGTGGCCCGAACGCAACGATCAGGAATGGGGTGGCTGGTCCCCCACCCGCGGCCGCGTCCTGCCGGGCACCGCCATCTTCGTCTGCCGCAAGCCCCTCGCCTGACCGCCCCGATTCGCTGCATCGACACTCGATCCGTGCATTGACACCCTGTGGAGAGGGTGTCAATGCACGGATCCAGGGTTACCGCGCGGATCGGGTGTCGATGTCGAGGCCCGTCAGGCGTGGTCGTCCATTTCCTCGAGTTCCTTGCCCTTGGTCTCGCTGACCCACTTCCAGACGAAGACGAAGGACAAGACCGCGCAGAGGGCATAGAAGCCATAGGCGATGCCGAGGGTGTCGCGCAGCTTCGGGAAGGAGACGGTGATCAACCAGTTCGCGACCCATTGAGCGGCGGCAGCCAGAGACAGTGCGGCAGCGCGGATCTTGTTGGGGAACTTCTCGCCGAGCAGGACCCACACAACCGGGCCCCACGACATACCAAAGGCCACAACGAAGAGGTTGGCGGCGACCAAGGCGATCATCCCGGCGGCGTCGGAGAGTTGCGGGATGCCCTCAGCGTTCAACGGGGCGCCGCCGAAGATGAAGGCCATGATTCCGAGGGTGATCGCCATACCCGTGGAGCCGATGAGCAGCAGCGGCTTGCGGCCGAACTTGTCGATGCTCGCGATGGCGATCAGGGTCGTGAGGATGTTGACGATCGAGGTGAAGACCGTGATCTTGAAGGAGTCGTCCTCACTGAATCCAACGGCCTCCCAGAGGATATTGGAGTAGTAGAAGATGACATTGATCCCGACGAACTGCTGGAAGACCGACAGGCCGATGCCGACCCAGACGATCGGCATCAGGCCCAGCGCCGGGCCTTTGACGTCGGCCATCGACGGCTTCTTCTCGCGCGCGACCGAGGCGCGGATCCGGTCGATCTTGACTTCCAGGTTCTTCTCGCCGAGCAGCGCCGATAGCACCTTGCGAGCCTCAGGGATCTTGTGGGTCGCGATCAAATAGCGCGGCGACTCGGGAATCGTCAAAGCCAAGACGCCATAGATGACGGCCGGCACGGCCATGGCGAGGAACATCCAGCGCCACGCCTCAAGCCCACCCCACAACTCCTCGCGCGAGCCGCCTGCGGCATTGGCCAGGAGATAGTCGACGAGCAGGGAGACGAAGATGCCGGTGACAATGGCCAATTGCTGCAGCGAGCCCAAGCGGCCGCGGATGTGAGCGGGGGCAATCTCGGCGATATAGGCGGGAGCGATAACCGAGGCGAAACCGACGCCGAGGCCGCCGATGATCCGGAAGATGATGAGCATCGTCAGGCTGTTGGCGAAACCCGTGCCGAGCGCCGAAATCAGAAAGAGGACGGCGGCGATCTTCATGACCGAGAGGCGACCGACCTTGTCGGCGATGCCGCCGGCGGTGAAGGCGCCCGCCGCGGCGCCGAGCAGGGCGGAGGCCACCGCGAAGCCAAGGGACTCCGAAGAGACCGCGAAGTGGTCCTCCACAGCCGAGACGGCGCCATTGATCACCGCTGAGTCATAGCCGAAGAGGAATCCACCAAGCGCCGCGACGCTCGCGATCCGAATGGCGCTCTTGCCGCTGCTGGTGTCCTGATCGTCATAGATCGACTCGACGTCCGACACCGGTCCGTGCTCACTCATGCTCTAGCCTCCAAACCCCACAGCGCAGATCCCCTGTGACCCGCGACACAATTTTGTAGCCTAGCCACAGCAGGCAATCTGCGCACTAGGTGGACACTGGGTGGCGGCGACACGGCCTTTGGGCCAGGATCGGACGTGGTCAATCCGCTCGAAAGATCGGCTTTCGGTGCGGTGCTGGGGACAAGGACGGAGCAACGGGCAATGGCGCACACAGTGGCTTTGGGGATCGACATCGGCGGGTCCGGCATCAAGGGCGCACCGGTGGATCTGAGAACCGGCGAGTTTCTGCAACCCCGTCTGAAGATCGCCACCCCAGCGGAGTCGACTCCCGCCGCCGTCGCGGCCATCGTCGACCAGATCGCCGACGAGTTCACCGACGACCTGCCGAAGGATGCCCCGATCGGGGTCACCATCCCCGGAGTCGTCCAGCATGGCGTCGTTCGTACGGCCGCCAATATCGACAAGAGTTGGATCGACGCCGAGGGCGAAAAGATCTTTTCCGACGCCTTGGGCCGCAAGTGTTTGCTCGTCAATGACGCTGACGCCGCCGGGGTTGCCGAACAACGCTATGGCGCCGCAAAAGGGCAGCAAGGCCTCGTCATCCTCACGACACTCGGCACCGGGATCGGCATCGCGCTGCTCCACAACGGCGTACTCATCCCGAACTGCGAACTCGGGCATATGGAGTTGAACGGTCACGATGCCGAGACGCGCGCGGCATCAAGCGTCAAGGACAAGGAGGGGCTGAAGTATGACGAGTGGGCCGCCGAGCGCCTCCAGCCGTACTACAAGCGGCTCGAAGACCTGCTGTGGCCCGATCTCTTCGTGGTCGGCGGCGGCGTCTCGCGCAAGCACGAAAAGTTCTTGCCCCTGCTGAAGTTGCGCACGCCGATCATCCCGGCAGCCTTGGAGAACCAGGCCGGCATCGTCGGCGCCGCGGCCCTCGCCGCGGACTGACGCGAGAGCTGGATTCCGAGACGTCCTAGCGCCGCAGCTACTCGCCGCGCAGGATGTGCTCGGTCGCTTGGGGATCCAGCGGCGGCACGGCGAAAGCCTGCGCCTGCTCCTGAGAGCGGAACCACTCGATCGTGCGCAACAGCCCGTCCTCGACAGCGACCTGCGGCTCCCAGGCCAAGACGGCCTGCGCCAAGGTCGTGTCTGGCTGCCGGATCGTGGGGTCGTCGACCGGCCGCTCGATGTGCACGATCTCGCTAGCGCTGCCGGTCAAGTCGATGATCCAGCGCGCGAGGTCGAGCATGGCGATCTCGTGGGGGTTACCAATATTGATCGGGCCGCTGTGGTCTGCGTCGGCCATCGCCAGGATGCCCGTGACCAGGTCGTCGACATAGCAAATCGACCGGGTCTGCTTGCCATCACCCGCGACCGTGACCGGCTCCCCCGCCAAGGCTTGGCGGATGAAGTTCGGGATCGCTCGGCCGTCATCGGGGCGCATTCGCGGTCCGAAGGTGTTGAAGATCCGCACGATGCCGGTGTCGACCCCGTGCGTATGCCGATACGCCAGGGTCAGTGCCTCGGCGAAGCGCTTCGCCTCGTCATACACCCCCCGCGGGCCGACCGGATTGACGTGCCCCCAGTAGCTCTCCGGCTGCGGATGGACCTCCGGATCGCCATACACCTCCGAGGTGGAGGCGAGCACGAACCGCGCACCCTTGTCCTTGGCGAGGCCAAGCGCGTGCAGCGTCCCGATCGAACCGACCTTGAGGGTCTCGATCGGCACGCGCAGGTAGTCGACCGGCGAGGCCGGGCTGGCGAAATGTAGGACGAGATCGACGGGCCCGACGACGTGGAGGTAGTCCGTGACATCGGTGCGGACCAGGCGGAAGCCGTCGCGACCTTGCAGGTGCTCGACATTGGCCGGGGTGCCAGTCAGGAAGTTGTCCAGGCACACCACCTGGTCGCCGCGCTCAATGAGCCGCTCGCACAGGTGTGATCCGAGGAAGCCCGCGCCGCCCGTGACGACGACACGCATGAACTACTCCTTGGTCAGGTCGATGCCCGGACGGCGGATGGTGCCGTCGGCGAGCCGAACCGTGCCATCCGGCAGCCGGACGGCGCCCTCGGGCATGTCGATGTCGGGGCGGCGAACAGTCGCTTCCGGCAGGTCATCGCCGGAACGACGGACTGTGGCGTCCGTGCCACCGAAGAGCGGCTTGGTGGGCTCGTCAGCGCCGGCCCGAACGGTCGTGGCACCGACCGGCTTGGTGAACTCGGGCTTGGTGCCGATGCGCTCGCCCTCGGTGGTCTTCACCTGCGTCGTCGCGGCGGCCTCGTCGCGACCGCGGCCGAGCAGCATACCCAGCCCGAGCGAGAGCAGGCCGAGTAGGCCAGCGATCCACGGAAGCTTGCCGACCAGGCCAAGCTTGCCGCCATTGGTCTTCGCGTCATCGACATTCGCCTGGACCTGGGCGTCGGTGAAGGCGAGGTCCATGTCGAGTGCGGCCGAACCGTCAGGCAACACACGGACCTGCTTCTCGGCCTGCTTGATGATCGAGCCGGTCAGCGGGTCGATCCACATCGTCTTGTCATCGGAGTACTTGCCCTGCACACCGGACGCGATCTCGGCAGGGCGATCGACGACATTGATATTGAACTTGTAGGTCTTGAGCCCGTTGACTTCTTCTTCGCCGACGAAGGCGGCGTCAACGGCGTCCTTGAGGATGGAATCCCAGAAGGGGTAGGTCTTCTTCTCGACGTCGAATGGGAACTTGTTGATCAAGCCCGAGTGCGGAGAGGCGTTGGCACCGACATACTTCGCCTGGTCGTCCTCGGCGAGCGCGGTCTTGCGATTAGTCGCGAAGTTGTCCGTGCCGGCGTTGATCAGGATGCTGTTCTCGCCTTCAGCGCTAACACAGTCCGGCGCATTGCCGTCCTTGTTCCACATCAGGCAGGTGAAGGTCTGGAAGACCGCCGTGTCACCCGTGGAGGCGTCGCCGTCGGTGACTGTGTGACTGGTGGCCTTGACCGGGGCGCGATCGGAACCGAGGTAGCTGGCCTCGCCCGTAAGCGTGGTCAGGCTGTCGACATTCAGGGGGGTCTTCTTGACCTGGCCCGGCACCCAGAGGAGGACGAGAAGGGCTGTCGTGAGCAGGAAACCGCCGACTCCGAGAAGGAGCGGTCCGAAAATCTTGCGCATAGGGATCGTGCAACTCCTCGCGTGGGCAGCAACCCACCACGTCGTCGGTCGGTCGGCAGATGCTACCAGCGAGTAGATGGAAGTGCACAAACCCTCCGCCGCTGGGCGCGCCCGGCCCGGACTCGTGAGGATGACGCCCGCTCGCCTCCTATGCTCCCCGCATGGAATCCGGCGGCGGGCAAACGGGTGCACTGCCCGTCCACGACGCCGCCCTCGACGGCCTGCGGGCGGTCGCGGCCGGCCTCGTCGTGCTCACCCACGCTGCCTTCCTCAGCGGCGCCGTCAATAGCGCCGGCCTGGTGGGCCATCTCATGGGGCGCGGCGACTTCGGGGTGGCGATCTTCTTCGCTCTCTCGGGCTATCTGCTGCACCGTGGCTTCCTGCGTGCCCCGGCAAGCCGCGCAACCCTGCCGCGCTATTACCTGCGGCGGGCGGCCCGGGTGCTCCCGGCATACTGGCTGGTCCTGCTGGTGGTCGCGCTCACGGCGCACCCGAGCACGCGCGACCTCGTGCTGCATGCGCTCGGGATGCAGATTTATGCCCGCGGCTCGCACCTGCCGAGCTTCTCGCAGGCCTGGTCGATCGCGACCGAACTCTCCTTCTATGCGGTGCTGCCACTGATCGCCGCGGCGCTCGCGCGGCTGCGGACCCGGCGGCCGGACGCGCCCTTGGGGATGCTGACGCTGACGCTGCCGCTGGCCGTCCTCGTGACGGGGCTGGTCCCCGCGACGGATGTGGACACCGGCATACCCGCTGAGCGCTGGCTGCCCGCGCGCGCGGCGAGCTTTCTGGTCGGCATGATCCTCGCGGAGGCAGTCGCGCGGCCGGACCATCCGGTCAGCACGCGGCTGCGTTCGTGGACCCGACCGGCGGGACCGATCCTCGTGGTGGGGGCGGCGGCATACCTCTTCGCCACCACTCCGGTGGCCGGCCTGCTCACCCTCGGCGTGGTCGACGGCTGGCGGCTCGCGGCGAAGATGGCGCTGTCCTGTGTGGTCGCCGGAGCGCTCTTGCTGCCGCTGGTGCTCGGCGGCGCGAATGGGTATGCCCGCGCGCTCGCCCACCCCGCGATGGCGTGGCTGGGCCGGGTGTCCTATGGCACCTTCTTGTGGCATGTGCCGGTCTTCACTGGGATGTATGCCGTCAGCGGCGTGCAGTATTTCTCGGGCGGGCTGCTGCCCCTCCTCGCGCTGGGCGTGCCGATCACGCTGGCTCTGGCGACGCTGAGCTATCACCTGGTGGAGTTGCCGCTGATGCGGTGGGCGGCGCGCCGGCGCGGACGCGCGCGGCCGGCGCCAGCAGCACACACAGCAGCGCCGCGAGGCTGAGCAAGCGGGTCGTGCCCGCGATGGCTGGGCTACCTGGCCCGAGGCCGGACGCGGCAACGGCGTGGACGATTGCGGCGCTGGTGGCCAACACCAATGCGGCCAGGGGCAAGGCCCCTCGCGATCGCACCCGGAGCGCGAGCACCGTCATGACCAGGCCGACGAGCGCACCGGGCCATGAGGCCACGGCGACCCCGCCAAGGATGGCGAGGAGGGCCGTGAAGGCACGGCGGTGCCGGACCTGCGGCGGCGACTGCGGCGCCCGCTGCGGCGCCTCGGGGGTGTCGGCGGCGCGGCGACGCGCCGGCCAGATCGCGGTGAGGACCAGTCCGCCCGCCAGCACGGCACCAAACAGCAAGGCGGTCCGGTAGGCCCGGTCGGGGCCGAATTCCACGACCACCTCCCCCGCCGCACCGGTCGGGATGAGGAACGCCTGCCGGTAGCCGTCGACGATCTGCGGGGCCAAGGCCCGGCCATCGAGGGTGGCCCGCCAGCCGGGGTTGGTGTTCTGCGTCAGCGCGAGCACCCGGTCGAAGCTGGCTGAGGTGACGGACCCGGTGCGGCGGCCCCCGGCATACGCCCTGGTCGGGAGCGGCTGGCCGGCCTGGCGCACCGAGCCGGCGACCGCTGCATCGGCGGTGCGCGCGAGGAGGCTCGCGGGCACCATTGATTCCCAGGTGCCGACGCTGAGCATGATCTCGCCGGCGGGCAGGTCGATCCGCTCGCACGCCTGCCAGTAGCCCGCGGCCGTGCCCATCAGCGCGGCCCGGTCGGCGATGACGGCGGTGGGCACCTTTTTGCCCCCGACGCGCAGCGTGGGGCCGGACCCGCACGGCACCCCGACGGTCGTGTTGACGGCCGGGAGCTGCGCCCCGACGAGCGCCAGGGCGCTGAACTCGGCCGCGGCCAGCGCGGAGGTGCCGGCGTCCGGGAGGAATTCGACGTCGAGGGTGCGCGTGGTGGCCGCCGTGAGCTCGATCGTGCCGTCGCGGCGCAGGCGGGAGACTTCTCGCGTGCCATCGCGGGTGACGCTCACGGCCATCGGGGCGTGCTCGTCGAGCCAGTCGGCGCGGGCCCTCACGCGCAGGCCGGTCACGCGCTGCGGTGCGTCGAAGGCGATATGGATGCTCGGGGTGCGGTCGTCGGTCGCGGGGCTCCACGCCGTCTCCGGCAGGCCGTCGAGGAGGGCCAGCGGGTCCCCCGGTGCCCCAAGCGTACGGCTGCTCGACGCGGTGACGCTCTCGATGCCCGGCAGCTTGAGCAGGGCTGAACGATGAGCCGGATCGGCCATCAGGGCGCCGCTGACGACATACGAGCCCGCGGCGGTGGTCCGCACGATACGGGTGAGCGGACCGGTGTCCTCGGCTGGCCGGAAGCCGCCGCTGAGGCATTGGTAGCCGTCCTCGGTGCGCACGCAGCCGTCGAAGGCGTCCGTGTCGCGGCTGGCGACGATGGCCTGCGTGGGACCCTTGGTCTGAGGGTCAGGCAGCGCGATCGCCTCGCCCGGGTGCAGGTCGGGGATGCTCACCTCGGCCAGGCCCGTGGCCACGTCGGCGGGGTTGCCGCCGGCGGTTTGGAGTATGCGGATCCGCAGCTCCGCACCCTCCCCGGCGGGTAGGGCGACCCTGGTGCCGGTCGGGGCGATCGCGGCCTCGGTGCGCTGACCGGCGAAGGTGATCTCCACGCGGGTCGCGGCGGCGACGGTGCGGCCGAAGACCGTCGGATCGGCGGTCGGCAGGAGGCGCACCGACGGGATCTTCCGCGGGGTGGTGAGCCGGATGGTGAGGGTGGGGTCCGGGTCGCCGAAGACGATCCAGGCGGTGTCGGGATCGCCGTCGAGGGCGGCATACGGCCGGCGAGCGGGAAACAAGCCCGCGAGGCTGAGCTGGTCGCTGAGCGCGCTGGAGGCGGTGACGGAGGCGAGGCCGCCGCTGAAGGTCACAACCGAACGCAGGGCGAGGTCGGGCCAGGGCAGATAGTCGATGCCCTCGGCGGCTTCGGCCAGGGTCAGGGTGCGGGTGATGTCGTGGCCGCGAGTGGCGCCGAAATAACGGGTGCGGGCGCGCAGCGTGTCGGTTTCGATGCGGGGCGCGGTGTTCGCCGTAGTCGAGGCGTCGCCGTCGAAGATCACCGGTCCCGCGGCCAGCGCCGATTCCTGCAGCGCGGGCAGCGCTTCGCTGGCGCCCGAGACGACCGGCAGGGAGGCCAGCGGCCAGAGTGTGGCCGGCGGCGTCGCCTCCCCATCCAGGGCGAAGATCTCCACTGGCGAGACACGCTGCCCGGTCTCGTTGTGGATGGCCTGGCCGAAGCCTGCGACGCGCCGGGCCGCCTTGGTGTCCACAAGGGCCGAGCGCGTGAGGATGACGAGGTCTCCGCCGGTGGCGCGGGTGTCGAGGTCGTTGCGTAGGACGACATACTTCACACCCGCGGCGAGCAGCGCGGGCACCGCGCCGCGCAGGTCGCGGGCGCTCTGGGCGCGCCGCTGCACCTCATCGAGCAGCCGGATGGTGCCGGCGGGCGTGAGGGGGACGGCGTCGCGGACGGCATAGGGCGCGGACGTCAGCGAGCGCAGCGGCTCATCGATCGTGCGCCCCCAGGTGTATTCGGCGAAGCTCGAGGACGGCAAGATGATCGCCCCGCCCTGGTCGGCGTGCGCATCTAGCCAGGCCCCCGCATCGCGCCACTGCCGCGGCATCTCGGTGAAGGTGCCGCGCGTGGCGACCACCCCGCTCAAGGCGGGCCCGGCGACCACGAGGACGAGCCCGGCCGCGACGGCGGGGGCGAGGGCACGGTGGCGCAGGGCGCGGGCGGCATACCCCAGCAGATTGACGAGGCCAATGGCGAACGGGAGGCGCACGAGCGGGTCGGCTTTGTGGACATTGCGCAGCGGCGCGAGCGGCCCGTCGAGCAGGTCGCGCATCGCTGGTGCCATCGGGCTGGCGAGCGCCCCTGACTGCGGGAGCACGAGGAGGATCAGGCCGAGGAGCAGCGTGAGGAGCAGGAAGCGGCGCTCGCGAATCGGCAGCGCGAGGCCGGCCAGGGAGGCGCCGGCGAGCATCCCGGAGGCGATGACGATCGTGCGCGAATCCGCGATCGCCCAGCCTGCCGGCCACCACGGGCCGCCGGTCACCAGGAGGTGGCCGAGCCAGTGGTCGGTGCCCTTGAGCACATCGAGCAGGCCGAGCGGCGAGACGACGGCGGCGGCGTTTTCGATCCAGTGGAGGAAGGGCGGGCTGTAGCGCCCGAGCAGTAGGAGTGGGCCGAGCCACCAGGCACTCGCGGCCGCCGCCGCCAGTGCCCAAGCCCAGGTGAGCGATCTTCGCCACCAACGCCGCCGGGTGACCAACCAGACGCCCGCCGGGACCGCCGCCAGGAGCGTCGCCGTGGCGTTAACGCCGCCGCACAGCAGGATGGCCACGCCCGAAAGGGCCGCGGCTCGCCGGGTGCTGAGCCGGCCCCGGTCCGCGAGGACAAGAGGCAACAGGATCGCCGGGGCGAGCAGTTGCGTCTGCGCTTCGGGCGAGATGGCGCCCATGGTCGAGAGCACGCGAGGCGCCAGGGCGTAGGCCAGCGCGCCCACGTGGACCGCGCCGTATCGCCCATATCCCAGCGCCCGAAGCACGGCCAAGGTGGCCAGGAAACCGATGGTGAGCAGCGCGGACCACCAGAGGCGCTGGACGAGCCATACGGGCAGCACCTCGGACAGCACGGCATAGAACGGCCCCATCGGGAAGAGGTAGCCGTAGCCCTGGTTCTGCAGCATCCCCCACGTGACCTGCGGATCCCACAGGTGCAGGGCGCGCCGCATCAGACCCCAGGCGTCGACATAGAGATCGTTCTTGGTGTCTTCGCCGATCTGGCCGGCGGGTGTCGACCAGGCGACCGTCCATACGACGAGCAGGCCGGCGAGGGTCAGCAGTCGGCCGGTGGGCCGCGACGAGCCAGAGAGTGAAGGGCTACCGTGCGGTATCTTTCGCTCTGCCCTGGCCTGCACCCGGACATGGTAGGGCGCCGCCATGATCACGCCCGCCCCGCCGCCGAGGACCCCGATGAGCCCGCGCCACCTGCGCCTCCTATTCCTCTCCTGGCGCGATCAGCACCACCCCGAGGCTGGCGGGGCCGAGCGCTATCTGAGTGAGGTCGCCGAGGGGCTTGCGGCCCGGGGGCATCAGGTGACGATCCGCACCGCGGCATACCCCGGCGGGGTGCCGGACGAGGTGGTGCGGGGGGTGGCTTATTCGCGACGCGGTGGCCACTATGGCGTTTTCCCGCGGGCGCTGGTGTCGCGGCTCGCAGGCCGCCAGCGCGCGGATGTCGTCATCGACGTCCAGAATGGCGTGCCTTTTCTTTCGCCGCTGGCGGGCGGCTCGCGGGTGATCAACCTGGTTCATCACGTGCACAAGGAGCAGTGGCCGATCGTCCTCGGGGCGCGCGCGGCCGGCGTCGGCTGGTGGCTGGAGTCGGGCGTGGCGCCCGCGGTCTACCGGCGCAGTGAGTATGTCGCCGTTTCGGACTCCACGCGCTCCGAACTGGTGGGCCTCGGCGTCGACGCGGGGCGGATCACGGTGATCCACAATGGCACCGATGTCGTCGCCGATCCCGAGGCTGTCCGCTCCCCTAGCCCGGTGATCACCGTGCTCGGCCGGTTGGTGCCGCACAAGCGGGTCGAGATGGCGATTGAGGCGACGGCCGCTTTGCGGTCGGACTTCCCCGAACTACACCTGTTCGTCGTGGGATCCGGCTGGTGGCGCCCCAAGCTCGAGGAGTATGCCGCCGCCCTCGGTGTCGAGTCGGCCGTCACCTTCACGGGCCAGGTCTCGGAGGCCGAAAAGCACCGGCTGCTCGCGGAGTCATGGGTGCTCGCGTTTCCGTCGGTCAAGGAGGGCTGGGGGCTCGTGGTGGTCGAGGCCGGCGTGCACGGCACGCCCGCCGTGGCCTTCCGAGATGCGGGAGGCCTGCGCGACTCAATCCACGATGGCGAGAGCGGGCTGTTGTGCGAGGACGGTCAGGAGGCCTTTACGGCGGCGCTGCGGCGCATCCTCGCTGATCCCGCCGAGCGCGACCGGCTGGGGTCGGGGGCGATGGAATGGGTGACGCGTTTTCGCTGGTCAGACACCATTGATGCGTGGGAGCGGCTGCTGGTCGGGACTGTCACGGCCCGCTGAGTTGCGTGGGGAAAAGAGAACGGCCCCACCATCCGCGTGGGATGTGGAGCCGCGTGCGACAGGCCCGATCAGGGCTCGTCGTAGACCGCCATCTGCGCCGGAGCCTTGGTCGGGGACGGCGTGATGGCACCGACGCCACCCCAGATGCCGAAGAGGGCAAGGACCACACCAGTAGCAAAGGCCCCAATCGGGGCAAGCGAAGCACTTCCGGAACGCATGTACCGAAGAGTAGCAAAGACATCGTCGATTGCGTAAACGCCTCTCGCCCGCGCGTCGCCGGGGCGTGTGGGGTGTGTGCAACTTCTGCTAGCACGGGTTAGTTGAATCCGCAGACCTTGCAAGGTGTGCAGATTCGACTAAATGGTGCTAGCAGAAGTTGCGCGACCCCCTCGGGCACGGCCCGCTCGGGCGGAGCGCCATCGCGGGAGGGCGCCGACGGAGACAAGTAGCCAGGTCGCCAGCGTGAGCGCCCAGCCGGCGCGGACGGGACCGGACATGCTGGGCAGGGGGGTCGTGCTGGGGCCCAGGTCGTATGCCGCCGCGCTCGGACCACTCGCGATCGGCACCTGGCCGGCGAGCGAGTCCGGGACGAGCGGCGACGCACCCGCAGCCGGACCTGAGCCAGTGGCCGCGTCGGCATCGGGCGCGGCCCCCGCGGCGGCATCGGTTTCGATCAGGACATAGCGCACGCCTTGACGGCGCAAAGCCTCAACGGGATCGGCGCCCGCGGCGATCTCGGCGCTGACGGCGGCAGACCGCGGGTCCTCCCCCGCCACCCATCCGCTGCGGGTGGGCAGGGCGTCATTAGCCAGCACTTGCTGGCCCACTAGGCGCGGCGCCACCGTCAGGGCGACGCGCTCGCCATTCCACGGATAGCGCCGATATTGATTCCACGGCAGCAGTCCCACGAGCCCTGCTTCACGCCCCGATAGAGCCGCTGTCGTCGCGAGATACTCGGCGGGCACCTGCGAGCTGACCAGCCGGCCGCCCAGACCCCAAGCAAAGGTGGGTTGCAGCGCAAGCGGCAGCAGCGTGGCGGCGATGGCGAGCACCGGGGCGGCGGCACGCAAGGCGGGCAGACGGCATACCCGATGCACGGCCACACCGACGGCGAGGGCGACGAGCAGCATCCAGGGTGCCAGCAGTTTCTGGCTATCGCGCAAGACCCCGCCGCCGGGCACGGCCGACAGTAGCCACGACCACAGGCCCTCCGAGGCGGAGCTTCCGCTGATGGTCACGAGCAGCAGACCGAGCAGCCCAGCCCCGACGAGCGGGACCAGCGGCGAGCGGACGAGCCGTGGCAGCGCGACGACCAGGGCTGCGAGGAACCCCAACGTCAATACACCCGTCAGCGGTGCGGGGCCGCGGACGGCATGAGTCGCTTGACTCCACAAGGCGCCACCGCTGAGCGCCGACCCGAACAGGCCGTATGGCGTGTCCGCCCGCGCCGCAAACAGCCGAGTGCCCGCCGGATCGCCCGCGACACCGGCCAGCAGAGCCGGGAGCGCCCACGCGGCAGCCGATCCCGCGGCCACCAGCAGCGCCAGCCCACCCGCGCGAGGGGACCACCGGCCGCCATACGCACCCGGCCACAGCACGACAATCAGCACCACCGGCGCGGTGATGATCAGCGCATTCGCCCCACCCACTCCGGACCCGGCCAGCCACGCGAGCACCGGCCAGCTCCCCGCGATCCCAGCCCGATGCCGCACGGCCGCGCGCACCAACCAGGGCAGCACGGCATACGCCAGCAGCACCGTCCAGTGACCGATCGCCAACCGCTCGGCAACGAACGGATTCCACACCGCCACGGCCGCCGCGACGCACCGACCCCCGAGGCCCGGTGCCTCCCGTTTATCTCCGGATGCCGGAAACTTGCGCTTCACCCCACTTTCTAGGCGGGGTGAAGCGCAAGGTTCCGGCATCCGGAGAGAATCGTGTGACTCGGGCGCCAGCCCAACGGGGGCGAGGAGGCGGGCGGCGCCCATGCCGGCCAGCGCCAGCGAGCCCACCACGAGCAGCGCCTCGGCGAGGCCGGCGCCGATGAGGCGGCCGAGCAGGACGGCGACGGCATCGCTCGGCACGGCACGGGGAGCGGGTATGCCGACCCCCAGGACGAAGGGCGTCCACCGGGGCCGCGGCACCCACGCCAGGTCGTAGGCGATCACGGTGCCCCGCGCGAGGAAGGGCGCGCCGATCAGCAATGCGCACGCCAGCGCGACCAGATCGGGCGCGTGCCGCAGTAGGCGCGAGGCCGGGCCGCCGGTTGTCGAGCTCATGGCGGCCTCCTCACACGACATCCCGCCGGGGACACTCGCCGGGACCTCCCGCCGAATCTTCGGCAGCCTAATCGTCGTGCCACAATCGATCGCCCCGCTCCCCCGATCGACAAGAGGCCCGCGTGTTCCACCCCGGTGAGGGGCGCAGATGAGCGCCGGCACCTTTGACGCTGCCTGGGCCCTGGCGCACGACATTCCCGGCTGGCTCACCCCTGATCAGGCGCGCCTGTTGTGGGATACGGCGCTCGCCGCCAGCCCAGCACCGGTGGTCCTCGAGATCGGCAGCTATCAGGGCCGCAGCACGGTCGTCCTCGGCAGCGCCGTCGCACAAACCGGGGGCCGAGTGGTGGCCGTGGATCCCTTCGTCGATGACTGGAAGTACGGCTCACCCCTGACCCAGGGGCGCTTCGAAGCGCACCTTCAGCGCGCCGCCGTCGCGGACCGGGTCGAGTTGCTCAAGGAGTATTCGACCCGCGCCCGCCCGACGTGGAATTCCCCCATCGATGTGCTCTTCATCGACGGCAAACATGATGTCTGGACCGTCCTCGACGACCTCAAGTGGGCGACCCATGTCCCCGACGGCGCCCCAGTCCTCATCCACGATTGCTTCTCCTCCGTGGGCATCACCCTGGGCGTACTCACCCTGTTGCGCCCCGGGGCCCGGCTGCGCTATCGCGACCGCGCCGGCTCCCTGGCGCGCTTCGAGGTCGGCTCCCCCGGGATGGCGGGCCGACTGCGTCTGCTCGCCGAAATGCCCTGGTGGGCACGCAATCTCGGCATGAAGGTGCTCCTGCGTCTGCGACTGAACACCATCGCGCGCCGCCTCGGCCACGACAGCCCCTACGACCCCTACTGACCCGCAAGGATCCGGTCGACGGCCGCCGCAAGGTCGGGGACATCGACGCCGAGCTCGTATGCCGTCATCCCCAGCCCGCGCGCCGGCGCCACATCGCTCGGCATATCCCCGACCATGACGCACCACTGCGGCCGGGCCCATGGCTGCGCGACGAGTTCGTCGCGGAACAGACCGTCGGCGGGCTTGCGGCATACGCACTGATCGTGGTCGTGCGGGCAGACCCGGATCGCGTCCAGGTGGGCGCCCTCGGCGGCCAGCAGGTCCACCAACTGTGCCGTGACGCGCTCGTATGCCGCCCACTCCAGTCGCCCGGTCGCCAGGCCGCGCTGGTTGGTCACCACCACGACCCGCGCTCCGGCGGCATTGAGCCGCGCGATCGCCGCAGCGGCCCCCGGCAGCAACTCGACATCCGCGGGGTCATCGACATAGCCCCCGACCCGGCGGACATTGATGGTGCCGTCGCGGTCGAGGAAGGCGATATCGGGGGCGGTCACGGCCAAGCGTGATCGACGGCTTCGCACCAGGCGTGCGTCCACATCAAGTGGACTTCTTGGATGCGCGGCGTGTAGTCGCTGGGCACGACCAGGACGTGGTCCGCCCGCTCCCGCAGGTGCTCGCCCCGCGACCCGGTGAGGGCAATCGTGGCCAGGCCGGCGGCCCGCGCCGCATCCAGGGCGAGGGTGATATTCCCCGACGTGCCGCTCGTCGTCATCACGATGAGAACGTCGCCGGGGCGCCCATGGGCACGCACCTGCCGCGCGAAGATCTGCTCGAAGGCGTAGTCATTGCCGATAGCCGTGATCGCCGTCGGCGACTCCGCGAGACTCAAGGCGGGCAATGGGTCGCGATCTCGCACGCACTTGCCGGCGAATTCGGCGGCCACATGCGAGGACATCGCCGCACTGCCGCCATTGCCCGCGACGAGCACCTTGGCGCCCCCGCGTAGCGCCGCCAGCAGCGCCAACCCGGCGGCGTCCACGGCCGCGACAAGGTCCGGTTCCACGAGGGCAACGGCCAGCCGAGCCCACTCGGCCCGCGCCTGCGCATGGAAGGTCTCCATGAGCTCCGACATCAGCCCTCCACCCGCCACGTGGTGACACCCTGCTGCGTGAACGTGAACTCGCCGACCGACATACCCATCGCCAGCAGCTTCTCGGCGACGAGATGTTTCCGCTCGAACTCGCACACGAAGATCATGTGCCCGCCGCCGCCGGCGCCTGTGACCTTCGCGCCCAGCGCGCCATTGGCCAGCGCCACGGCCACCGCCTCGTCGATCAGCGGGGTGGAGATGCGCGCGGACAGCTTCCGCTTCTCCTGCCAGGCCTGGTCGAGCAGATGACCGAAGTCGCTGACATCGCCGCGCAGCAGCGACTGTTTCATGGCGTGCGCGATCTGCTTCTGCGCGCGCAAGCCGGACAGGGCATCCACATGCCCGCCCTCATAGCGCGTGACCTGGTCTTCGATGATGTGATCCGCGGTGCGGGTATGCCCGGTGAAGGCCAGCAGGATGTTGTGCTCCAGTTCGTGGACGGTCGCCTCGCGCACCCGCAGCGGATAGACCGTCACCTCCCGCGCCCCGAACTCGATGAAGTTGAAACCCCCGAAGGCGGCGGCATATTGGTCCTGCAGGCCGCCGGCGATCCCGAGATCCTGGCGCTCCAGCCGCACCGCCTGCTCGGCGATCTCGTGCGGTGTCAGGTCCACCCCGAGGTGGGCCGCGACGAGCGCGATGACCGAGACCATGACCGCGCTGGAGGAGCCGAGGCCCGAGCCGGGCGGGGCATTGGTATGCAGGAAGAGGTCGAAGCCGGTGGGCTTGAAGGCGTGCGGATATTCCAGCAGGTGCTTGATCGCGGCCTTCGGCAGGTCGAGCCGGCCGTCGAGAACGACCGGATTGTCGAGGGCGAAGTCCACGGTGTCGCCATAGTCCAGCGATTGCACGGTGATCGTGCTGTCCGACCGGGGCCGCAGGGTCGAATAGGCATAGCGGTTGATCGTCGAGGACAGCACGGCACCACCCTCGCGCTCGGGGAAGGGCGGGACGTCCGTGCCACCGCCCGCAAAACTGACCCGCAAGGGCGCGCGAGCGCGCAAGGTGGATCGGGTGGGGGTCACGGGGGTCCTTCCACGGATGGCGGGTGCAACACCATTGCAACCGGCGCGTTACCGGCCGGTCAAGTTGTGATCGGTCACGTCTGCGGGTCGAGTTCGGGAGACACGCCGGTGACGCCGCCTGACGCTCGGCGTGTTTCCCGATCTCGACGGCCGATCTGCCCGTCCACCACGGCTCGGACCCGCTCCAGCGCCTCCGGGGTCCCGACATCGATCCAGTCCGCCTGCTCGCGATAGGCGCGCACCACGTCGTCCTCGACCAGTCGAGGGAAGACCTCCCGTTCGAGGGAGACCGGCCGCCCGGCCGGGATCGCCGCGAGCACACGCCGTCGCACGACATAGGTCCCGGCATTGACCTCGCGGCTCGGCGGGTCGGGGGACTTTTCGACGAAGGCGTGCACCCGGCCGTCGCCATCCGCCACGACCGAGCCGTATGCGGACGCGTCGCCGACCGTGCGCAGGTGCAGCACCACCTCGGCGTCCGGAGCGGCGGCCATCGCCGCGGCCTGCGCGCCGAGGTCGTGAGTGGTGAACAGGTCGCCGTTGACGACGACGACAGCCTCCCGCGCCGGGCCCTCCCCCAGCGCCCCGAGCGCGTGCCGCAGCGCCCCGCCGGTGCCGAGCGGTTCCGGCTCGACGGCATATGACAGCCGCAGCCCGAGCGCGCGCCCGTCCCCCAACTCTGGCTCGAACTGCTCGGCCCGGAAGCAGGTCGCGAGCACGACCTCCTCGACGCCATGCGCCGCCAGCCAGCGCAACTGGTGGGCGATGAAGGGCTCCCCCGCGACCGTGAGCAGGTGTTTGGGACGGTCCGCCGTCAGCGATCCCATCCGGGTGCCGAGCCCGCCGGCCAGGACGATGGCGCGGGTCACGATGCGGTCGCCTGCTGTAGTTGCGGCGCCCACCAGCTCCAGAAGACCGGCGCCGACCGGGCGGAGAAGTGCAGGCCGTCCTCATACAACGGGATGCCATTGATCATGTCGTGATAGCCGCCGCTGCACAGGAAGCCGAACTGGTCGAAGACGGTCGTGCCGGTCCGCTGCCCCCACTGCGCGGCGACCGCATTGAGGGCGGCCACCGCCGCGTCGTCATTGGTGCGGGTCAACTCGGACGTCTGCGCGACATTGGGCAACCGGTGGCAGCCGAGGTTCATCACGGCCACCTTCGCGGCCCCGGCCTCGCGGGCCGCCCGCGCCATCTGGTCCAGGCTTTCCTGCAGGTATGCCGTATGCCGCGCGTCGCCGGCCGGGACCACCTGCCCGTCGATCTCGATGTCGTCGAGCATCGGATGGGTCAGGAAGATCACCGCCAGGTCGGGCCGGTGGGCCGCGACCGTCGTGGGCCAGGAGGCGCGCCAGTCGCGGCATGCGGGAGTCGTCGGCTGCACCTGGCCGTCGACCACCTTGGGGTCGGCGAACATATCGCAACCGAAGTTGGTGTCCTGATCGACGATCAGATCGGGGAACTCTCCCGCGGGATAGAAGCGCGCGAGACTATAGGGAATCGAGTTGCCCAACAATAGGATTCGCTTCTGCGTCGCGCCGGGTTGGTATGCCGGGGCAGCCCACGTCAGCGCGCCACCTTGGCTCCCGCCACTCGACCCGGTCGTGCTATTGGGCAGCAGCCCGATCAGGAGCGCGAGCACGGACAGCGAGGTGACGGCCGCGACACCCCCAACCCGCGGACGCTGCGGCATCAAAGCGGCCAGGCCCCCGCGCCGAATGGGGTGCTCGACAAGGCGATAGGACGCCTCCGAGAGGGCGAGCGTGATCGCCGCCTGGGCGAGCGTCAGCGGCCAGCCGCCAAAGCCCATCCGGTCCGCGCCGAGGAAGACGATGACCGGCCAGTGCCAGAGGTAGACGCCATACGAGATCATCCCCAGATGCCGCAGCGGCGCCCACGACAGCGCGCGCTGGACGGGCGAGGAGTTGGGGCTGGCGACCGCGATGACCACAAGGACGGTGACCACCGCGAGCGCGAACAGCCCACCTTCGAAGATGCCCTCAGTGCTTTCGCGCACGAACCGGAACGCCAGCAGTAGCACGAGGAGCGCAGGGATCGAGAGCGCCCGGCCCCAGGTGTCGATGGCGATTCGCGTCCGTTTGGTGACCGGGCTGCCCGGGGCGAGCAGTGTTGCGACGGCCGCTCCGGTGATCAGTTGCTGGGCCCGGGTGTCGGTGCCGTAGTAGACCCGGCTCGGGTCCAGACCCGGGGTATGCAGTGCGGCCATCAGGACAGCGCTCGCCACAGCCAGCCCGCCGAGCGCAGCGGTCAGGCGGCGGGTCCGCCCCAGCACGGCGATCAGGGCGACCAGCAGCAGCGGGTAGAGCAGGTAGAACTGCTCCTCCACGGCGAGCGACCACATATGCCGCAATGGGGAGGGATTGGCGACGGCGGCGAAATAGGCCTCATCGCCGCCCAGGAAGTGCCAGTTGGCGAAATAGAACCAGGACGCGATGGCATCGCCGGTGATCGCCTGGCGCCGGGCGGGGACCGTCCAGAAATAGGCGGCGGAGACGACCGCGAGCAGGACGAGGACGACGGCGGGCAGCAGCCGCCGGGCGCGGGCGAGCCAGAAGTCGGTCAGATCGATCCGGCCGTGACGTTCACGATCGGTGAGCAGGACCGAGGTGATGAGGAAGCCGGAGAGGACGAAGAAGATGTCGACGCCGAGCCACCCGCCCGGCAGGACGCCCGGGCGCGCGTGAAAGAGGAAGACCGAGGCCACGGCAATGGCCCGCAGACCGTCGAGTCCGGGCCGATAGCGCAGGGAGCGATGCTGAGCCGCACGCGTGGGTCGCGCTCCGGCGTCCGCGGGGCGCGTCGACGCCGGTGTGCTCACGGGCCACATAGTGCCACGTGGTTGGGATGGGCCCCTACCCGCAGGTAGCCTGTCCGCCATGTCGACCACGACCACCCCGTCCCTGCTGTCCGGGCGCCTCGTCACCGGAACGAAGGTCTGCATCATTACCTCGGTCCTGCTGATCGTCCTCGCCGCTTACTTCTACTTTGTACCGATCAATATCACGGCCCAACAAGGTGTCTTCGGGTGTGGCTCGGCGAGCAACCCCCCCACTGAGGACTTCGCCAAGGGCGTCTGTCAGGACCTCGCGACCATTAACCGCATAAAGGCCGTGAGCGCTCTGATCAGCGCCTTCCTCGTTACCGGCCTCGGCTTCCTGCTGTTTGGCAGCCACCAAGGATCCTTCCCCAGGGTCGCGGCTGATGGACAGGACCCCGCGGAACTCGACTCCTGAGGCTGATCCACGATGGATGTCGATCTCTTCCTGCAGCAGGTTCCCGCTCTCTTCGACGGCGACCCGATGGCCAATGGCCCGGTGGATCGGCGGTATGTCGAGATGGCCGCGCAGGTGGCTGGCTATACCTCCGCCAATGAACTCGCGGTCGTCAATCTGGCCGCGAAACTTCTGCCCGCCGACGAGTGCTACCTCGAGGTTGGCACCTACAAGGGCCGCTCGTTGTGCGCCGCGGTGATGGACGTCCCGGATCGCACGTTTTACGCCTCGGAGAACTATCTGGAGTTCGGGATGCTCGGGCAGGAGGCTCGAGACGAACTGCATACCAATCTCGCGACGCACGCCGCAGGCGCCGATGTCCGCCTGATCGAGGGCGATTGCTTCCGGACCTTGGCGCAGCCAGGCGCCCTGCGCTCCCCGGTCGGCGTCTATTTCTATGACGGCAAGCACACGCTGCTCGCGCACTATCTCGCCCTCGGCTTGGTCGAGCCGCTGCTCGCCGACCAGGCCCTGGTTCTCGTCGATGACGCCACCTGGCCGGTGGTGCAGAAGGCCCACGAGGCCTATCTGTCCCGGCACAGCGGCTGGTCGGTGGTTGCACGCTGGGATGCCAAGCAGACCGCAGATCCGTTGTGGGCCAATGGTTTGCACGCGCTGAGGTATGACCGCCCAGCCGACCGCAAGCTCGGGCTCAGCACCGACACCGCCCTCATGCGACGCCTGCAGGTCGGCGCTGTCGGCCCGGCCGAGAGCCTCGCGTGGCATACGTTGCACCGCGCGCCCTGGCTAGTGGCGTTAGCCAAGAAGATCTATCCCAAGAGATCCTCACGCATCAACACCTGACGCGCAGAGTGCTATCCGGTCGGGGCAAGGATAAAGGCCTGAACCTCTGCAGCCTCAAAGCCCAAAGCAGCCTCAAAGTTCATGCTTCCTACAACCTGCGCCTGCGGTGGGGCATCGGGATTCCACACCCCGCCGGTTTGCTCTCGCAAGAGCACTCGCCAGCATGATGCTGGGGCCGTTTCGTTTTTCCTGAAGTCGTCATCCTCTGGGAACGGCCAGAAAATCTTGAAGTGAGAAGGATAACCACCTCGCTCGAGTCGAAAGGCCAGGGTAGGCGCTATTCGAGTCCATCCCTGAACTCCTGGCGAGAGTATGTTGACGCAAGTACCGTTCGGCACCCTTGCGGTTATGGCCGCAGTGACACCCTTAGTGAAATCCCTGGTCGCGCTCGGGTTCAAATAGGTAGTGGGCCAGGACGAACAGGCCGCGAGGCTGGAAGACGCAATGAGTACCCCCACAAACTCACCAAGAGAACGTCGCTCGCGAATTGGTAGACTAAACGAGCTCGAAACGGCTTGCGAGACGAGAAAGATACCGATAGCCGTGCTCGCGCAGACGGAGAAGAGCGCAACAGGAATGAACACTGAACCATAGAAGCTCGCACGGCCCACCTCCAGACGAGACAATGGCCAGGCGCACGCCGCAAGCAAGACCAGGCAGACTCCGGCTCCGCAAAGATACGCGCGAACCGACTGCATGTCTTGGATCTGAACGTGAATATTCCTCTTTACACTTAATAAATAGCCAAAGGCCGCGAACGCCAACACACTCACAGTGCAAATGAACACTATGGGCGACCGTGTTCCCTCGCCAACAAGTAGCGGATTGACGGCGAAAGCCGGCACCGCAGCGGACGATAAATAGTTCCAGGCAAAGCCCCAACCTCGCACCTGGGCACGCTGCGGAGAGTCCACATAACGAATTATTTGAGTGAGTTGGTTGGGGTCATATGTAATGAGCTCAATCGCCACTGGCAACCAGGCGAGGACAAGCACGGACATGGCACCACGCGACACGAACTGAACAGGTTGGGCATGTCCACTCATGCGCCGGGATCGCCGAGAGGCTAGTTGAATGATGACGATCAGAAATACCAACGTGGCCACACCAAAGGGCAGCAGGGCAAGATGCGCCTGAACGACATATGACCAAATCAGAATCCAGTGCAACAGGATGTTGCCTGCAGGCATAGTGCCCGCACGAACTCCCACCCCAGCAACAGCAGCTACCACCCAGGTGAGAGAACAAAGGCCCGCGAGTGGCATCGCTGGCCCGGACATATTGAAGGGATAAATCATCCAGTCGGGTCCACCAGCGAACTCAATCAAGAGAAATGAACATGTCGTCGCCATGGCGGCAAGCGTCCCAATGTGACGAAATGTCATTCTGATCGAGATGAAGGATACGTAGCCATTAAACACCACGCCCGCACCTAGAATGCTCCATGGCTCGAAATTAAAGGGCGCGGATAATACTCCAAGAATATAGAACTGTAGAGGACCAGGGTGATGAACGGCAGCGCCCGCGTCAAGCCAGTAGGAGGTGGACCGCTGACCCATGACGGGAGGATGAAGTGACAAGACGTCTGTTACTCTCAGGGCAACGAGCGCCTCATCGCCCTCTGGCCACCACCCTGATTGAACAAGCCCGAAAAAAGCCCAAACGAGCGGAAAGAGCACGCTGAGCCAAAGAACTAGTTCAACGGTAGATATCTTGCTACGCGCAAACGTGCGCAATTCTTTGATCAATCGACGACTATATCTTCACTTGGGTCGATCAAGTCGTCGGCTGCACGGTTGTTGCCCCCAAAGAAACTTCTCCCCAGGAATGCCACGACAGCTGCCATAAGCCCCAGGAAGACCGCTTCGGTCATCTTCGATTGCGCAAGACCGCCGCAGACATTCCTGGCAAACTCCGTGGCGGCCGGCCGAAGGGCAGACCCACACCGGAGATTACCCGAAGAAGTTGAGTAGAAATTTGGCTCGAAGAGCTTGTAGGCCGCCCAAACGGCCAGGCAACTAGCAGCGATTGTCGAAATCTGCCCTAACGAGGCGCGATCCAACGCCGGACGTTGATCCCTATTCGCTGGCGTCACGGCATTTTTGCGGGGGTCACTCATGTGAGTAAGTGTGGCACACCTTCGAGCACGCCACCAGCAAACCTTGCAATGCCACTCCGTGTTCTACGAATCGCCAGCGCTGCTGGCACTAACGACTGGAGAGAACCGGCTAAGCACAGCCTCGCCTGCCTCCTGTCTCAGGCCGGTCGCCGGGCTGCGGAACACGCTCACCAGCCCGAGCAGCACCACGGCGGCCGTGGCCGCGAGGGCTGTGGCCAGGATTCGGTAGGCGTGTGAGTGGTGGCTCGCGATCACGACGACCACCAAGGCGGCGGTCGCGGCCCAGGTCAGCAGGCCGAGACGGCCGTCATCGGTGGCCATCCCGGCATACAGCAGCACCTGGGCCAGGCCGAGCAAGGTGCCTAGGACGACGAACCAGACCAGGATGCCCTCGGTATGGCCGTAGCCGGACCCCCCGACGATGCTGACCATGAGCGGGGCTTGCCACCAGGTGATGGCGATGGCAAGACCGCCGATGAGTCCCACCATGGCGGTTGCCTCGATCACCCGCTTGCGCGAGTCGGAGGGGTGCAGGGCCGGGACGATCCCGAGGGCAAGGAATTGCGTGCCCCACATGACGACCTTGCTGAAGACCGACCCGAGCGCATAGGCGCCGGCATCAGCTGCGGGCAGATAGTGCCGGGCGAGCAGCAGATCGACGGTGGACAAGGCGATGAGGGCACCGAGGGTGCGGTTGGCGCGCAGCAGCTCGCGGACCGCGCCCGGGCCGAGATGGGTTCTCGCACCGGCGATCTCGGCCCGCGCCTGCCAGGCCGGCAGGAGCGCCGAGGCAAAGCCCGCGATCAGCAGGGCGCTGAAGAGCCAGTCCACGCCGTGGCCGCCCGCGCGGGTCGCCTGCACGGCGATCACCCGGGTGGCCGCCGTGACGAGCACCGAGAGGCCGACCGCGACCAGCCGGCCACGGCCGAGAAGCACCCCCTGCAGGGCGGCGGTGATCGCCATGGGGAAGACATTGGCGGCGGCGAGGAACATCGTCATCCCGCGGTCGAGATGGAAGGCGGGTACGGCCAGCACGCTGAGGACGGCACCGAGCGCCACGAGGACCCCGCCGAGTCCGACGGCCAGCCGCAGCCCGGTCCCGTCGTGCTCGGCCTGCCGCCGCGCGACGACGACCTGCACGGCGCCGACCGGAGTCGCGAGCACCAGGCACGCACTGTTCACGGCGCTGAACAGGCCGAAGTCCGCCGGGCCGAGCGCCCGTGCGGCGATGACGATGAAGCCGTAGCCGAGGGCATTCGCGAGGACGATCAAGAGTCCCAGGGCCGCGCTACTGGTGCGGGAAGGGCAGGTGGTCCGCGTTGTCACGGCAGCAGCCACGAACTCGCCTCTCCTGGTGACCTGCCAGCCTGGGAGGCGGCTTTCGCGGGTCATGATATCGGACTTCGGAGACTGATCCTACTCGTGGGTAACAGTAGGTGGGATCGGTTCTGAGGCGGGCGGCAGATGTGCCACACTTCGCCATCATGGACGTTGACGCTTTTCTGCGGGCGGCTGATGAACTCTTCGATCGCGGCCCCCACGGACACCTCATTCCACGCAGCCCCGCCTACGCTGAGGTGAGCTCGCGCGTCGAGGGCATGACCACCGCCAACGAGCTCGCCGTCCTGAACCTCGCCGCCTCGCTGCTGCCTGCGGACGAGGACTACCTCGAGGTCGGCAGCTTCAAGGGCCGGTCGATGGTGGGGGCCACCCTGGGCGTCTCGGGGCCGATCTTCCACGCCGTGGAGAACTACGTCGAATTCGGTATGCAGGGAGCCGATGCGCGCGCCACCCTGGATCGTCACCTCGCCGAGCATGCCGCCCACGCCGATGTGCGCCTCGTGGAAGGCGACGGTTTCGCCGTCCTGAGCACCGCGCCCTACCCGCGCGATATCGGAGTCTACTTCTATGACGGCGAGCACACGAGCCTGGCGCACTATCTCGCGCTGGGCGTCGCCGAACCGCTCCTCGCCGATGAGGCCCTGGTCCTGATCGATGACGCGACCTGGCCGCTGGTCGCCCGGGCACACCAGGCCTACCTGCGGCGCCACCCGGGTTGGGAGATCGTGCGCCGCTGGGATTCCACGGGCAATGACGACCCGCATTGGGCCAATGGGCTGCACGCGCTGCGTTTCCGTCGCCCCGCCGGCGCACCCCGCCGGCTGCATCCGGACGTTCGGGCGGCGCTGATCGCCCAGCGGCGCGCGGTCGGCCCAGCGCGCAAGGCGATCTGGACGATCATGCACAAGGCCCCCTGGCTCGTGCCCCTTGCCAAACGGCTTGAACCTAAGCGCGCCCACAAGATCTCCCCTGAGGATCATGCCACTTAGCTTTCGCCCCCCTCGGGCGGCCAGCGTCGCCCTCGCGGTCGTGCTGGTCGCCATTGTTGTCGGCAATGGACTCGGCTCGGCGTATACCGACATTAAGCCCGAGGTTTATGAGGCGCCGGCCGCGATGGTCGGGCATTACCTCTCCGCGTGGACGGCCTCGCCCTATCTCGGGTCGGCGAACTTCAATGTTGGCCTGACCCCCGTCGTGCTCGCCTTGGCGCCGCTGGATCTGCTCGGCTTCTCGGCGAAGTGGGTCTTCCTGCTCTCGCACGCGGCGCTATGGCTGGTGGCGGCGGCGGGGGCGGCGCGCCTGGCCCGCGAACTCGCGCCGCACGCGGGTGCGTGGACCCCACTCGCCACCGCCGTGGCCTATATCGCCAATCCATATGCCGTGGTGGGCGGTTCGACCCTCGCCGTCCTGTTGCCATTCGCCTTCCTGCCGTGGCTGGCATCCGCGCTGGTGCGCGCCCTGCGCGAACCCCGATCCTGGCGCTGGCCCGCTGCCGTGGCGCTGGCATTCACGGCGATGAGCGGCATGAATGTCGCGGTCATCCCGATCTTCCAGTTGCTCGTCGTGCTGCCAATCGCGCTCGTCGTCGGCCGGGCGGCGGGTCTAGGCGCGCGCGCCATCGCCTGGGTGCTGGCCAAGTGCGGAGCGCTCGTCCTGCTCGTCAGTCTTTATTGGCTGATCCCCTCGATCTCGGCCATCGCGACCGGGCAACAGATCGTCGCCGAGTCCGAGACGCTCGACGGCATCGCCAGCGTTTCGACCTTCGTCGAGGCGCTGCGCGGCATGGGGATTTGGACGCTTTATGGCAGCGCCTCGGATGGGCCCTGGGTGCCGCAATATGCGGCCTACCAAACGGCGGTGCCCGTCGTCCTCGCCTCGGTTCTCTGGCCGGCGCTTGCCCTCCTGGCCTTGCGATCCGCAACACCGGTCGTGCGCCGAATCGCCGCTCTGCTCATCGGGATTGGCGCCGTGACGATGGTGGGTCTTTATGCCGCGGCGGGCCCGTCGCCGGTAGCCCTCACCCTGAATCGGCTCTTCGAGGCCATCCCCCCACTGCTCGCCTTCCGGACCACCAACAAGGCCGGCGCTGTGCTCATGCTCGGGGCGGCCCTCGCGCTGGGGGCGGCCGCGCCGCGCTGGCTCGCCGCGGCCCGCCGGCAGGATCGGGTCGCCATCCTGCGCCACCGGTATGCCGGGCTGGCCCTGACCGCCGTGCTGGTCGGCCTGTGGGTCTATCCCGCGGCGGTCGGACGGCTCTACACCTCACCCATCGACATCCCCGGCTACTGGCGCGCCGCCGCGTCGGCGGCCGATGCCGGCGGCCCCTCGAGCCGCGTGCTCTTCCTGCCCGGGCAGACCCGCCCCACCTATCGCTGGACCGACGAGCGCCCGGACGATCTGCCGAACTCGCTGATGACCCGCGAGGCGATCATCCCCGAGACGACGCCGAACACCTCCCCGCCGGGAGCGAACGTCCTGGCGGCCGTCACCGATCTGCTCGCCTCCGGAACGGCCGGTCCGACGACGATCTCGTCGATGACGCGCTATCTCGGCGCCGGTTCGGTGCTGGTGCGCCACGACATCGCCTGGGAGGACCTTGCCGGCGCCCGGCCCGACCTGATCGCGAGCCGCGTCGGCTACGACCCCGGGCTGGCCCTGCGAGCCGCCTTCGGCCGGCCGGGCGAGAACCTCCAGGGCCAGGTGCCGCTCACCGCGGGCGAGAGCACCCTGCCCCCGGTGCAGTTGTATGACGTCCGCTCCCCCCTGAGTTCGGCGGCCGTCCGACCGCTGACCGGTTCCGTCCTCGTCGCCGGCGATGCCTGGGCCTTCGACTCGCTCGGGCGGGCGGGCCTGCTGAATGACGCCCCGCTCGTGCGTTTCGCCCCGACGATGTCGACCGCCGAGCGGGCCCGCGCCGTGGCGACGGCCGGCCGGCTGGCCCTGACCGACACCAACCGGCGCGCCGCCGTCATCACCAATCGCCTCACCGCCGGCCTGGGTCCGCTGCTGCCGCCACAGCAGACCCCTGCCGGAACCCGTAGCCTCGGCAGCGCCGAGGACCAGAGCGTGCTGCGCCGGGAAGGCCCGCAGGTGACGGCGAGCCAGACGGGTGGCGCCTTCTTCGATGTGCCCTACGGCCAACCGGACAACGTCCTGGACGGCCGCCCGGAGACCGCCTGGCTGTTCGGCGACTTCCGGCGCGCTCCAGGGGTGACCCTCGACGTGAGGTTCACCACCGAGCAGGAACTCAAGATCGTCACGATCCGGCCCGTCGCGCTCGGGCCGGTCCACCTCGACAAGATCACCCTCGAAGCCGGCGGCCAGCGCCGCACGGTGACCCTGCCGGACTCCGGGGTGGCGAGCGTCGACTTCGGCGGGCTACGCGCGGACGGGATCCGCCTACACGTGGACACGATCCGCGGCGAGGGCTTCTCGCTCGTCGGGATCGCCGAACTCGGCCTGCCCGGCCCCAAGGTCACGCGGATCGCGCGGCTGCCGCAGACCTGGACCACGGCATACGCCGGCCTCGACACCGCCGGCCGCGCGGCCTTCGACAGGCTGCCGCTCGACATCTTCCTCACCCGGGTGCGCAATGCGCCGGGACCCCAGGACGACAGCGAGATCACGCTCGAGCGCGACCTGAGCGTGCCCAGCCCCCGGACCTTCGCGCCCGAGGCACTCGTGCGGCTGCCCGCCGTGGGGCCGCGCACGGCCGACGACCTGGCCGGGCTCGATCCGGCATACACCCTGAGCGCGAGCTCGATACTGTGGGACAACCCGGATCTACGCGCGAGCCAGGCCGCGGACGGCGACCTGGGGACCGGCTGGGTGCCGGGGAGCGAGGAGGTCGTCGGCGACTGGTGGCAGGTGACCGGTCCCGAGCGCACGATCAAGGCGATCACCGTGCGACAGAAGCGGATGATCTCCGACACCGACGACGGCCGGTATGTGCGCCGGGTCAGCGTTCTCGTGGACGGCGAACAGGTCGCGCGTGGCTGGCTCACCCCAGGTCCGAACACCATCACGCTGCCAAAAGCCGTGCGCGGCAAGACTGTTCGCGTGGTTATCGACCGGGTGTCCGGGACCGGAGGGCCCCCGCGGCTGGTCGACATCGACACCGGGACGGGGCCGCTGCTGCCCAAGGACGTGCCCTGCCACACGATCGCGACGCTCGACGGGCAGCCCTTGTTGATGCGCCCCGGTTTTGGGACGCGCCTGGCTGGCCCAGATCAGGAGGGCACCCGCTGGGTCGCGTGCTCGCCCGTGACCCTCGGCGCCGGCGAGCACCGGATCCGCTCCGTGCGCCAGATGCAACTGGACTCCCTCACGCTGCACGACACCGTCACCCCCGCCGCCACGGCCGCGGTCGCCACGCCGACGCTGTCGGCCTCGGGCCGCACGACGGCGCGCACCCTCACCTTCACGGTCGCCCCCGGCCAGCCGGTCGCCGTCCGGATCGGGGAGGGGTATGACGCCCGCTGGCGTGCCACCCTCGACGGCCGCGACCTCGGGGCGCCGGTTGTCCTCGACGGCTGGTCCGCGGGCTGGCTCGTCGATACGCCGGGAGCTCACACGATGCAGGTGCGCTACGGCCCGCAGCGCGCCGCGACGATCGCGCTCATCATCTCGACGGTCACCCTGCTCGGCTGCGCGCTCCTCGCGCTGCTGCCCCGGATCCGGCGCCGGCCCGAGCCGGTGCGCGCGCCGGCATACAGCCGCCCCGTGCTGCCCCTCGGTCCGCGATCGATGGCCGGGGTGACCGTGGCCGGGGCGACCTTCGCCACCGGCGGGGCGGGTTTGTTTGCCGGGCTGCTGACGCTGTGGCTCACGCGGCGCCGGGCCGACGCACCGCGCATTCTCGTGGCGATGGGGGCGGCAGTCGTCGCGCTCGCCGGCGTGGTGCAAGTCCTGTTGGCCTGGCCGCGATGGGGGGACGTCAATGCGATGGTCGTGAGCCACTCCGCCATCCCCCACCTGATCGCCGCCGCCGGCCTGACGCTCGCCGTCCTCGGCGCCCTGTTCGACTCCCCATCTGCCACAACCAGCCCGCCATCGTCCGCGGTCACCCGACCGCTCGAGGAAGAGATCCGATGACCGAGTTCGACCTGGTGACCGTCGTGGTCCCCACCCGTAATAACGTCCGCACCATCGAGGCCTGTCTGGCTTCGGTGACGGCGCAGACCTATCCCGCCGTCGAGCTGATTGTTGTCGACAACCACAGCACGGATGGCACGGCGGACCTGGCCAGGCGGCATACGGCCAAGGTCCACATCGCCGGCCCGGAGCGCAGCGCGCAGCGCAACCTCGGGATCCGAGAGGCGCAGGGCGCCTGGGTGCTCTGGCTCGATAGCGACATGATCCTGCCCCCGGACACCATCGCGACGGCCGTGGCGACGGCCGCGACAACGGGTGCCACCGGCATCGCCTTGCCGGAGCGAACCATCGGCGATGGCTTCTGGACGGCCTGCCGGGCCTTGGAGCGCGAGTGCTACCTCGACGAGCCGTGGCTGCATAATCCTCGGCTGATCCGCCGCGACTATCTGCTCGGCGGAGGAGGTTTCGACCTCGCGATGTCCGGCCCCGAGGACGCCGACCTGCGGCTGCGCATGATGGCCGATGGTGCCGGCATCGAGCTCGCGCCGGTGCTCGTCGACCATGATGAGGGGCGCTTGACGGTGCGCGATGTGCTCTCCAAGCGCTACTACTACGGCCGCTCGATCCCCGCCTTCGCCGGTGAGCACTCGGGAGCCGTTGCGGCACAAGGCAAAACAGTGCTGAGGTCGTATGCCCGCAACTACCGCCGCCTCGCCAAGGATCCTGCACACGCGGCGGGCATGGTTTTCCTGCGGGCGCTCGAAGCCGGCGGGTATGCCTGGGGTGCCCGGCGCGGCGCCAAGGACCGGGCGGCCGCTTCGTGACTGTCGGGGGTGACGCGGGTGCTGCGCGGCGGATGCTGTGGGTCTCGCTGCCGGACCAGCGGGCCCGGCGTGAGGTCTATTGGATGTCGCGGATGCCGGGAACCCAGGTCACGGCGCTAGCCTCAGCTGCCCCGGATGGGGACATCACCTGGGTGCCGAGCACCTACCGCCGCCCGATCAAACGCTTCATCGAGGCCGGCGCCTTTGCCTGGGTGCGGGGACTCGAGGAGCAGGACCCCACGGCATACGACTGGGTCACCTCACTGGAGCTGTGCTCGCTCGTGACCGGGCAGGCGTCGCGGTGGCGGAGAGACGCGCGGGCGCGGGGCTGCCGGGTTCGGCAGGCCGTTGTCACCTGGGAGAACCTGGCCGACCAGCCGCTGTACAAGCTGCCGCCGTATAAGCAGGCCCTCGATTCCTGCCGGGACGCCGACCTGCTGTTGTGCATGGTCGACGCGGCCCGAGATCACCTGTTGGACAATGGTTTTGACGACGAACTCATCCAGGTGGTCAAGCCGGGAGTCGATACCCAGACCTTCCACCCGGCGTCCGCGCCCACCGACGATCCGACAATCGTCTTCTGCTCACCCTTGGCGCCGAACAAAGGCATCGACACGGTCCTAGCCGCCATGCCGATGGTGCGCGCGGCCATCCCGGAGGCGCGGCTGCGCGTGGCTGGGCGCGGGCCGCTATTGCCCCTAGTGGAAAGCGCTGCGGCACAACCCGGTTCCGGGGTGGAGTATGCCGGCGTCCTCGACACCGCGGGCGTCGGCGCCTTCCTGCGCGAGGCAGCCGTTTTCACCACGGCCCCGCGCCCGACGTGGAAGTGGACCGAGCAGCTCGGCCTGGCCTACCTGGAGGCGATGGCCAGCGGGCTGCCGGTCGTCACCACCCGCTGCGGCACCAATGACGAGGCGGTCACGCCCGGCAATAGCTTCGTCGACGACTCCCCCGAGGCGCTCGCGGAGGGCCTGATCGGCATCTTCACCGACCGGGAGCGCCGGCTGCGCCTGGGCGCCGAGAACCGCGCCCACGTCCTGGCCCACCACGACCTCGCGACCCAGTGCGCCCGCATGGGCGACGCCTTCGCCGCCGCCGAACGCCGCGCATGACTTCCCGCGCCGGCCCCCGCCCAGCCGAGCGGGGTTCTCGCCGCGCCGAGCGGGGTTCTCGCCCAGCCGAGCGGGGTGTCTGAGCGCGAGCGGGGATATAGCCCCGCTCCCACTCACAAAGGCCGCTCCGCTACACCGCACGCCGCCGCCGAACGCCGCGCCTGACCTCCCCCGCGCGCCGCTCTACCGCCCCCCAGCCGAGCGGGGTTCGTGCACGCGAGCGGGGTTCCCGCCCAGCCGAGCGGGGATATAGCCCCGCTCCCACTCACAAGGCCCGCTCCGCTCGGCCGTAGAACGGGTGTCATCCACAGGCAGCGCGCCCCAAAGGGCGATATCCACAGGGATTTCAGGGGCTCTAGCGCCTGGCCGACGCATTCGCGAGGGTGGTCGCCATGTTGGGACCTACACCGCCACCGATCTTCGACCCGTCATCACTGCGTCTTGGCCGTGACTTACGAGCCCAGGGCATTGAGCCGAGCCGACCCATCCCTGGACTCGGTCTGCAATGGCATCGAGTGCGCCGCGGGGTGTGGATGCCGAAGCCGCTCTGGGAGGGTCTGACTCCGGAGCATCTACACGCTGCGCTTGCGTATGCCGCCTCGATGACCTCCACTAGCGAGGTCCCATTGGTCTTCGCGGGCCCAACGGCTGCGGCCATCATGGGCCTGCCCCGAATCGCTCCGTGGCCACGGGATGTGGTGGTGCTCGCTGACCCCCGCCGCGAGCCCAAACGCGTTCGAGGTTGTGCTCCCGGACTTCGTCGCAGGGTCGGAGTTATCGACGCTGCCATCGTGGTTGGCGGTCTGCACATCACGCCGCCGGCTCGCACAGTGATCGACCTTGCGCGCACGGGATCCCTCGCCGATGCCGTGGCAGCCGCGGACCAAGCCTTGCGCCGAGGACTGTGTTCTCGCGACGACTTGTTTGACGAGATTGCCGTGATCCCGCCCCACGCCAACGGCAAGGTCAAGACAAAATTCACGGCGGGTTTCGCGAACGCCCTGGCCATGAATGGCGGAGAGTCGTTGTCTCGGCTGAATATGTACCGCCTCAATGTGGCCGAACCTGAGTTGCAGGTTGCCTTCCAGGACACGGACGGGCTGATTGGCTATGTCGACTTCTATTGGAAGGGGCGCGGCGGACGCGGCGTCATCGGGGAATTCGACGGGAAGATCAAGTACGGCATCGACGAGGAACTCGGACGCGAAGACCGGAAGAACGCACTGTGGCGCGAGAAGTTGCGCGAGGACCGTCTGCGAAAGACCGATGATGTCGCGCGATGGACCTGGGCAGTCGCTAGCGACCCGGATCGGCTGGGCCGAGAACTGGCTGACCACGGCATACGTCCCCTGCGCCGCAACACCTGGTCCCTGCCGCCGTCGCCGTCAACGCAGTCGGTGTCGAGCCCCTTGACCGCACCGTCACATGGCGGGCCAGCCTCGCGGGCCTCTTAAGCCGAGCGGGGTATGTGCACGCGAGCGGGGTTCTCGCCGAGCCGAGCGGGCCTTGTGAGCGCGAGCGGTCCTATATCCCCGCTCCCACTCACAAAGGCCGCTCCGCTGGGGCCACCCCTCGAGCCGAGCGGGGTTTCTGCACGCGAGCGGGGTTCCCGCCGAGCCGAGCGGGCCTTCTGAGCGCGAGCGGCCCTATATCCCCGCTCCCACTCACAAAGGCCGCTCCGCTGGGGCCACCCCTCGAGCCGAGCGGGGTTTCTGCACGCGAGCGGGGTTCTCGCCGAGCCGAGCGGGCCTTCTGAGCGTCGGTCGCGGCCACCGTGTCAGTCGGCGCAGTCTGGGCCCCCGCCGGACGCTGCGCCAGCAAGGCGCACTCTGCACGCGAGCGGGCTCTCGCCGAGCCGAGCGGGGTCTCTGAGCGCGAGCGGGGCTATAGCCCCGCTCCCACTCACAAAAGCCGCTCCGCTGGGCCCAAATCCGACAGCCGGACCCAGGTGCCAGATCAGGCGCGGGCAGCCACGATAGAGCTGATGTGCGCCTCGAGTTCGCAGCCGGCGCGCTCCCAGCTGAAGCTGCGGGCGTGGCGGCGGGCGTTCTCGCCATACTTCCCGCGCAAGTGTGCGTCGGCGAGCAGGCTGTCGACCTGCGCGACCAGGTCGGCCTGGTCGGCGGCGAGTAGGCCGGTCTCGCCGGAGACGATCGACTCGGTGACGCCACCGGCATACTCGAAGGCGATCGCCGGCGTCGCGTGCAAGCCGGCCTCGACGATCGTCAGCCCCCACCCTTCCTTTTGCGATGGCATCAGCACCACCCAGGATTGCGCGAGCAACCGGTGCTTGGTGTCCTCGTCGACAAAACCGTGGAAGTTCACCCGCTCCCCCACACCCGCCGCGGCGGCGTGGGCGCGCAGGTTCTCCTCCCAATAGCCGCTGCCGACGATATGCAGTTGCAGCGTCGGGTAGCGCTCCCGAAGGGCCGCGACGACATCGATGGCGCTCTCGTTGTGCTTATGCGGCACCAAGCGTCCGAGCACCATCAAGCTGGGCTGCTCCGAGCGCTGGACATCGGCATAGCGCGAGAAATCGGCTGGCTGGTCATTGCCGGAGTAGATGACCTGCACGCGGGAGGGGTCGACCCCCAGCCCGGCCAGGTCGCTTCGGGTCGCCTGCGAGACCGTCACATAGGGGCTGTGCCGATAGACAAAGGGGGCCGCCCTGGACTCCAACACCCAGCCAACAGCGCCCAGCGCCTTGCCAAGCACCATCGGCCACTGGTCCTTGTGGACGTGGTGAACGATATTGACGACCGGCAGCCCAGCAGCGGCGAGCGGGGACCAAAAAGGCACGCCATTTTGGACATCAAGCACGACATCGAAACGGTCCCGGTTCTTGCGCAGATAGGACAGCGCGTGCGGATACACCCCGAACCGGCTCCCCCCGCGCACGACCTTCACCCGCTCGTGCATCGTGTGCTTGGTCGCCCCGGCAAAACGCGCCGTGAACAGCGTGACGTCATGCCCGTGATCAGCCAACACCTCGGCGGTGCGCTCGACAAAGGTCTCGGACCCACCCGCCTCCGGGTGCTCGCGGTCCCGCCAGGACAAATAGAGGATGCGCAGCGGGCGACCGGGCTGACAGCCTGATTCGTGCACGATGGGTGAGGACCTTTCGCGATCCCGGCACGGGGCAGGCCGGGAGGTTACCGGCGATTAGGATACCGGGGTGAGCGGGTCGGAGGACACCATCGAGCGCGGGCGTCCCTGTGAGGTCTGCGCCACGCCCACCATCCCCTGGCATCTGCTCGGCGGCGGCTCACTGGAACGCTGCCCCGACTGCGGTCACCTGCGCCGCCCGCTGACCTCCGCGCCGGCCCACCACCGCGACCTCGCGTATGGCGGCGACCCCTCCCTCGACACGATCCGCACCGCGTTGACTTTCCGATCCCTTGGGCACCGCGGGGTCCGCAGCGTCTTCGAGATCGGTTATGGCGCCGGCGCCCTGCTTCGCCACTTCCACGACGCCGGCGCACAGGTCTCCGGCGTCGACCCCGGTCAGCTCGATGTCGACGTGGACCCGCTGGTCCGTGACCACGGCCGCCTCTGGTCGGGGCCGGCCGAGGAGTTGCCGGACGGCTGGGTCAGCGCCGATCTGGTCGTCGGCGTGCATGTTCTCGAACACGTCATCGACGTCCACGAAACGATCCGCAAGGCTGTCACCATGTTGCAGCCTGGCGGATGCGCCGTCTTCCTCACTCCGGCGGGCGACTCCTGGGGCCCGAAGGTCTATGGGTCCAACTGGTGGATGCTCGAGGACCCCACCCATGTCCGCTTCTTCTCCGCCGACTCCCTCGCCCGTGCCGCCGCGGGGGCCGGGCTAAGCGACATACGCGTCGACCGGCTCGTCCTCGACAGCGTGACCACGGACATCGGATCCCTGGCGCGCGCACGGGGACGCCATCGCCCCGATGGCGTGCTCGGCGACAAGCGGGTGCTCGCCGCCGGCGCGGTGACGGCCCCCGCCGTGCTCGCGATGCGCTCGCTAGCGAAGCGCACCCGCCCCACCCTGCGCCTGGTCGCCCACAAAGCCGGATGAGTATGCCGTCCGGTCCGCCCGGTCCCCGCCAGCCGCGCGGGCTGCGCCGGTCGAAGGAACTCTTCGCGAGCTTCCTCGTCGAGCAAACCGATCCCGACCGGTTCTATGGCGACCTGGCCGCCGACTCACTCGCCGGCCTCTCGGAATGGGTGGACGTCCGAGACCAGGTGGTGCTCGATGTCGGCGCCGGGCCCGCTCAGTTCGCGGCGGCCTTTCGTCGGGCGGGCGCGCGCTATGTGCCAGTCGACTACGACCCGGCTGTTCCCTCGGTCGCCGATGGCGGCATCGTCGGCTCAGCCACCGATCTTCCGATCGCCTCCGGCAGCGTGGATGTCGTCTTCTGCAGCAATCTGCTCGAGCACGTGCCCGATGTGGAGGGCGCGGCGGATGAGATGGTGCGCGTGCTGCGCCCGGGCGGCATTCTGTATCTCTGCTACACAAACTGGCTCTCGCCGTGGGGCGGGCACGAAGCGTCGCCGTGGCATTACGTCAGCGGGGAGTATGCGATCCGCCGCTATCGCCGCCGGCACGGCAAGGCGCCGAAAAACCGGCTCGGCGAAACGCTCTATCGCACGAGCATCGCCCAGGGGTTGGGCTGGGCCCAATCGCATCCCGATGTCGAGATCCTCGTGGCGCGTCCGCGCTACCTGCCGGATGTCGCCCGGCACCTGCTGCGCGTCCCCGGCCTGCGCGAGATCCTCACCTGGAACCTGCTCCTCATCCTGCGTCGCCGTCCCGACGCCACGCCTGAGCCCAACCGCGGATGAGCGCCGCCGCACCCGAGGGCCAGCCGGCCGGTTCGCAGTTGCTCCGCTCGGGAGCGAGCCTCGCGGTCGCGACGATGATCGCGGGCGTCCTCGGCTATGTCTACATCTTGGTCCTGACGCGATCGCTCGGCCCGGAGCAGTACGGCATACTCGGCTCCCTTCTCGGCCTGTCCGTGGTGCTCTCCGTCGCGTCAACCGCTCTCCAACTGGAGGCGATGCGCGCCGTCGCCAGCGACCCATCGGCGCCGCGGGATTGGTTGCGTCGCCGCGGCCGGATCATCTCGATCGCGACCGGCGCCATCACCCTGGCCGCCGGTCCGGTCATCGTCGAGGTGCTGCGACTGCCGACCTGGGCACCAGTCCTCGCGCTTGCCGCGCTGATGGTCCCGCAGACGTATATCGGGGTTCAGCTGGGGATCCTGCTCGGCGCGGGTCGCACCGGCGCCTTCAGCCTCCTGCTCGTCCTGAGCGGCCTGAGCCGAACCCTGGCCGCGATCCTCACCGCCGCCCTCAAGGAAAGCCCCGCGTTCGCCCTGTGGGCATCGGCCGCCACGGGGGTGGCCGTGCTGCTTCTCGGCGCGCTACTCGTGTGCGCCGCCGAGCCCCCACGGCATACCTCTGCCGAGGTGGCCACTCCCCGGGACTGGTCCGGTGTATGGCGTGCGGCCGTCGGCGCCGGAGCTCTCGTCGTGCTCCTCAATGCGGATCTGCTCGCTGCCCGGGCGGTGCTGCCCGACCGCGAGTCAGGCTGGTATGCCTTCCTCACCGTTTTCGGGCGCGTCACCTTCTGGGGCACGAATTTCATTGCCCTGTGGGTCTTTCCGCACGAGGCCGCGCGTGGCTCGGCGGCGCAGGCGCGGGCCTACGCCCTGGGTGCGGTGGCCGGCATCGCCGGCTTCGCCTTCGTCGCGGCGGTCGTCGGCGGACGAGCGATCACCGCCGCCCTCGCGGGCCCGGAGTATGCCGATGCGGCCCACTTCGCCCCCTGGTTCGCCATCGCCGGGAGCCTGCTCTCGGTGGTCCAGTTGGCGACCTATGTCGACGTCGCCCGAGCCCGGCAGGTGCTGAGTTTGATCGTGTGGACGGGCTCGGTGGTGCTGGTCGTGGCGATCCGCTGGCTGGCACCACATACGATCGCCGGCGCGATCTGGGCCACGATCATCGTGCTCGGTGTCGTGGCCCTGGCCGGCGTCCTCAGCATGCGCGAACGATCGAGCGCCACGTAGTTCCGGAGAGCTCACATCGCAGCGGAGCGCTGATCTCGCAGTGGAGCAGCGCTATACCTATGCCCCGCCACGAAATAAGCGCTCGGGCGCGACCTAAGCGCTCGCCGGGCCCCGGCGCGGCTCAGCCGAGCAGGCGCGGCTCGAGGCGCTCCTCGGTGACGCTGCCGTCGGGCTGGCGGGCGACGACATACGCGCCCTTGCCGGCGCTCTCGGTGACCGCCTCGACGACCTCGGTGCCGTGATACACGATGCCGACGCCATCGTCGGTGCAGTGCGTGACACCCAAGGTGCCATCCCCGACGAGCGCGTGAATCGTGGGCCGCCGACGCTCCTCGCTGTCGTAGTGCACGCCATTGCCATAGGGCAGCAAACCCAGGCCATTGGTCACCGCCCGCAGGTCGGGGCCGAAAGAGTCGGTGCAGCCACCGTCATACCAACAGATCGAGCCGGCCGAGACACCGGCGAGCACGACGCCGCTCTCCCACACCCGACGGAAAACCGGGCGCAGGTCGTGAACATCCCAAACCGCCAGCAAATTCGCGACCGAGCCGCCGTTGACCCAGATGACGTCCTGCGCAAGCAGGTGACCCTCGACGTCCTCGACATTGGGCATCGGGAACAGGTGCAGGTGCGTCTGGTCGAAACCGGCCAGCCGGGCGGCCTCATCGAGTTCGTGCGCGAACCATCGCTGGTCCCCACTCGCCGTCCCGAGCACGCATACCTTCGGGCGCCGCCCGGTGACACCGGACAACTCGACGGCGTGGTGGACGAGGTGGTTGTACTCGACCCTCGTGCGCTCCCCGAAGCGGTAGCCGCCGGAGGTCGCGAGGATGGTGGGTTGGTCCGCAGGCATCGGCTCACCCTAGAGCAGCCCGGTGCCAGCCTCGATGACGCCATGGCGGGGAGAGCCGACGGCGCCGGGGGCAACCACCCTGCCGATCCCGACACCGCCGACCATGTCCGAGAGCTCAGAAGCGGAGGTAGCGAATGGCGACGGTCTTGGTCGCGCCGGGGTTGAGCGTGCCCATGCCGAAGCCGATGGTGTCGCCATAGTCGCCGCGGGCGACGAAGTTGGCGGCCAGTGGCGCGGCAGTCGGGTTGCAGGTGTTGTCCAGAATGGAGTCGGTGACCCGCGTGTACCAGGTGCCGGCGCTCTGCACGACACCCATCAGGATCCCGTGCGATTCCTTGCCTGCCGGGGCCTCGGTCGGGTCGTGGAAGGCCGAGACCGTTGCCAAGGTCCGCCCGTGGTTGCTCAGGAATCCCGCCCACCCCTGCGCGCCACCGGTGTCGATGTCGAAGTCGACCTGGCGCCGCAGGATGACATTGTTCACCGGGGAACCGGAGAGATTCTTGACCGACATCGTGACCAGCACATTGGAGGGCACGGTCGGGCTTCCTGGAGTCAGGGTGAACTTCTGCGTCAACTGCAGCCGGTTGTCCAGAGTCTTGCGGCTGGTTTGCGAGGCATTCGTTGTCGGCGCCCCGAATCCCGACGAGGCGTCACCGGTGTCATAGGCACTGCTGGCCTGCCCGGTGTAACACAGGACATAGCCCTCGCCCACAGCGCCGACCCCGATGTGCTCGTACTGGGCGGCCGGCTGGTTGGGTGAGACATAGGAGATGATGTTGCCGGTCGTGGAGACGACGATCTTGGTCCCGCGCGCGGTCGGCGTGGTCAGGGTCTTCCATGGGGTCAGGCCACGAGCGTTCGTGTCCGAGATTCGCTGTTGCGTGGTCGGTCTTTCGGCATCACCACCGGCCGCCAGGACTGCCGGCGTCATCGCCGCGGCCAGTGCGGCTAGGGCGGTCACCGAGGTGTTGATTCGAGATCCCACGATTCCTCCTACAGTTCGCGAGTGCGCGCTCTTCGCGCACTCCCCGGAAGGTCGGGCGGCCGGTGAAGCGAGGCGCCCCGTCCATGCCCAGACACGGTAGGACGACATTCACGCCTTGTCCGGGTTTTCCGGAATCCCATGGAAGTGACTGCAGGTCAAGCCAGTTCAACGAATCCTGGTGCGGGTGCCGGGAAGCCACTAGTCTCGGCGCCGAAGCACGTGACGAGCGGGGCAGGTGGACGGGCATGCGTCGATTGGCGACCTTCATGCTGGTGGCGGCCTTCGGCGCGCTCGCCGGCGGCCCGGCGGCGAACGCCCGCTCGCTCGAAGAGGACACACGCGCGCCCGCGGCGCCGGCCTATCTGTCCATCGTCTTCGGCCGTTCGATCTGGACCGCCTCATGCAGCCCGAAGCCGGGAATGCGCACCCTGTTGCAGACTGCAGCGGACCTGAAGGCGCTCGGTCTTCCGGCCGTGGGCGGAGTGGTCGTCAACCGGATCGGGACGACATCACGACCCTGCATCCGAGGCGTCATCTATCCCACCTGGAGCGACCTGAGCACACTGCGCACCAGCTATGGCTGGAGCTTCGTCTCGCAGGGGATGAACTATGTCGAGATGACCACCCTGAGCACCGACGAAGAGCGCTACGCCGAGAGCGGGGCAACGATCCCCGCCCTCGCGGCCCAGGGACACAGTCAAGCCTGGGGCCTGTTCAACTACCCCAACGATCTGCAGGACGCCGCTGCCCAGGCCGTCGTGACCAGGTACTTCAGCTTCGGCCGCCTCTACACCGAGACCCCGCAGAAGAACACCCGGGCGGCCGCCACGACCTACCCCTATCCCCTGCTCACGTATTCGCTCAATGGCGGGCGATGCAATAACCCCAAACTGCCCTGCTACTCCTTCCCCGTGCGCAACGACCGGCGGACGACCGCCATGCCCGATATCGTCACGGTGATGCGCCCGAGGCCGGGCGAATACGCGCTGGTCCAGATCTATCGATTGGTGACCGGCAAGTCGGGCACCATGGGGCAGGCGAACGCCTGGGACTGCACCAGTCCCGACTGGCGCAACCGCTGGACCGGGCACCCGGAGAACTTCTGCCGCAACAGCTTCCTGACCGCGCTGCGGCAGCGCAGCTCCTCAGCCGTGTTGACCACGCCGGCAGCCGTGGCGCTGGCGTGGGGCCGCGGCCGTCCCACCCCCTGACTCTGCGCCGATGGGACCGCCCGCGGATGGGCTCGGTGCTGCAGTCTCAGTGCCCGGCATCGTGCCAGGAATGGCCGATCCCGACCGCGACATCCAGGGGGACGTCAATCTCTCCGGCTGCGCTGCCCATTTCCCGGCGCAGGATCTTCTCGACCCGTTCGCCCTCGCCGGGAGCCACCTCCACGACCAGCTCGTCGTGCACCTGCAGCAGCAAGCGGGAGTGCAGCCCGGCCTCGCCCAGGCCACGATGGGCACCCAGCATGGCCACTTTCATGATGTCGGCCGCGCTGCCCTGAATGGGCGCGTTGAGCGCCATCCGTTCGGCCATCTCGCGACGCTGCCGGTTGTCGCTGGTCAGATCGGGCAGGTAGCGGCGGCGGCCGAGCATCGTCTCGGTATAGCCCGTGGCCCGAGCGTCCGCCACGACATCGCGAAGGTAGTCGCGCACCCCACCGAACCGGGCGAAATACTCCTCCATCAACGCTCGCGCCTCCTCGACCGGAATCGTCAACTGGCGTGAGAGCCCGAAGGCCGACAACCCATACGCCAGGCCATAGGACATCGCCTTGACCTTGCTGCGCATCGCCGGCGTCACATCAGCCGGCTCCACCCCGAACACGCGCGACCCGACAAAGCGGTGCAGGTCCTCGCCCGTCCGGAAGGCCTCGATCAGCCCGGCATCACCGGACAGGTGCGCCATGATCCGCATCTCGATCTGGCTGTAGTCGACCGACATCAACGACTCGAAACCAGGCCCCACGACAAAGGATTCGCGGATCCGGCGGCCCTCGTCGGTGCGGATCGGGATGTTCTGCAGGTTCGGATCTTTCGACGACAGTCGGCCGGTCGCTGCGATCGTCTGCTCATAGGTCGTATGGATGCGCCCGTCGTCCGCCACCGACTTCAGCAGGCCCTCGACGGTGACCCGCAGTCGCGTGGCGTCGCGGTGGCGCAGCAAGGCTTCCAAGAAGGGATGCTCGGTCTTGGCAAAAAGATCCGCGAGCGCCTCGGCGTCGGTCGTCCACCCCGTCTTGGTGCGCTTGGTCTTAGGCATCCCGAGCGTGTCGAAGAGCACGACCTGCAACTGCTTCGGCGACCCGAGGTTGATCTGCTCGCCACCGATCGCGTCATAGGCATCCTCTTGCGCACGCTCGACGGCATCGGCGAAGTCCTTCTCCAAGCCCTCTAGATGCTCCAGGTCGACGGCAATGCCGGTCTGCTCCATCTCGGCGAGCACCCCGACCAGCGGAAGCTCGACCTGCTGCAACAACTCAGTCCCGCCCGCGGCCGCCACCTGGCCGGCCAGCTCGGTCCCGAGATCCAACACCGCCCGCGCACGCACCGCCGCGGCGTCGATCTCGGCCTGATCGTCGGCGCCGAAATCGAGCATGCCGTCCTGAGCGCCAGACTCCGCGCGCAAGTCGCGCCCGAGCATCCGCAGCACCAGGTCGGCCAGATCGAAGTCGCGCTGGTCCGGCTTGACGAGGTATGCCGCGAGCGCCGTGTCCTGCTGCACCCCGCGCAACTCCCAGCCACGCGCGTGCAGCGCGTGCATCGGCCCCTTGGCGTCGTGCAGGATTTTGGGCGCCGACTCATCGGCCAACCACGCTGCGAGCGCAGTGTCACCCGCCGGATCGAGCGGCGTCACATCGACATACGCCACCGGTCCCTCCGTCGGCGCGAGTGCCAAGGCACCCACGTCGCCGGTCCCCCGGGCCCACGACCCCACCACGTGCACCCCCACCGGCCCGGCGCGCCCGGGACCCGCGAACCACGCGGGCACGTCGTCTCCGGACAGGACCGTCGACTCGATCTCGAATCCGCCATCCGCCTCGACCGCCGCGGTGTCGAAGGTCGCGAAGAGCCGCTCGCGCAGCACCCGGAACTCCAGGGCATCGAAGACCTCGTGCACCTTCTCGCGATCCCACATCGTGCGCTGCAGGTCATCGAGACCAACCCCGGTGTCGAGATCGCGCACGAGTTGGTTGAGCCGTCGGTTTCGCAGCACCTGGTCGAGGTTGGCGCGCAGCGCGTCGCCGACCTTGCCGCCGATCTGATCGATGTGGGCGACGATCCCGGTCAGCCCGTCATATTGCGTGATCCACTTCGCCGCGGTCTTCGGACCCACCCCCGGGATGCCCGGCAGGTTGTCGCTGGTCTCCCCCACCAGAGCCGCGAGATCGCTATAGCGCTCGGGGGGCACGCCATACTTCTCGCTCACTTTGGCCGGGTCCATCCGCCACACCTCCGACACCCCGCGCACGGGATATAGCAGCGTCACCCGGTCGGAGACGAGTTGGAAGGCGTCCCGGTCGCCCGAGCAGATGACGACCTCCATGTCCCGCTCGGTCGCCTGCGTCGTCAGGGTCGCGATGATGTCGTCCGCCTCGAAGCCCGGCACCTCGATCCACCGGATCTTCAGCGCATCGAGCACCTCCCGCAGCAGCGGCAACTGCCCGGAGAACTCGCTCGGGGTGGCCGACCGACCCGCCTTGTACTCGGCATACTCCTGGGCCCGGAAGGTGTCCCGAGAGACATCGAACGCCACCGCGAGGTGCGTCGGGTCCTCGTCGCGCAGGACGTTGATCAGCATCGAGGTGAAGCCATATACCGCATTGGTGTGCTGGCCCGTCTTGGTCGAGAAGTTCTCCGCGGGCAGCGCGAAGAAGGCCCGATAGGCCAGGGAATGACCGTCCAGCAGCAGCAATCGACTCACGCATGGCAGCCTATGGCCCATGACTGACAGCCCACCTGCTCTGCCCGAAGACGAGATGCTTAGGACCGTCAATGCGATGTCTCACGGGACCCTCATGGAGCGCATGGGGATCGAGTTCACCGAGGTCTCCCCGGAACGGCTGGTCGCCACCATGCCGGTGGCGGGAAACACCCAGCCCTATGGACTGCTCCACGGCGGCGCGAGCGTCGTGCTCGCCGAAACCCTCGGCTCCTTTGGTGCGGTTCTCAACGCCGGAGAAGGCAAGATCGCGGTCGGCATTGACATCAACGCAACACACCACCGTGCCGCCCGAGCGGGCCTCGTGACCGGAGTTGCGACCTTGCTCAGCGCTGGCAACACGATGGTGTCCTACGAGATTGTCATTTCCGACGAGGACGGCAGGCGCTGCTGCACCTCGCGGCTGACCTGCCTGATCCGCGATCTGCCGCCGGGCGCGCCGGCCGCCGGCTGATCAGGAGGTATGCGGACCTCAGCCGGCCGCGGCGCGCCGCATCGGCAGGCTGCGGACCGGCCCGGCGGGTGCGCCGAGACCCGCGCGGGCACGCAGGGTGCGTCGCTTGCCGAGCAACACATCCCGCGAGGCGGTGTCGGCGCCAGCGAGCTTTCGGCGCAGGACGGCGGTCGGCACGACCCGACGGGTGGTCGTGGTGGCGAAGCCGAGCCGGGCGAAGTAACGATTGCTGATTTTGTCCGTCGCGGAGACCTGGGCGAAGACGAGTTCTTGGCCCTGACTCTCCGCGAGCCGGGCCACCCCGGCGAGCAGGTGGCCAGCGACGCCCTGGCGACGGGCCTCGAGACGGACATACAACTCATCGATGGCCAGGGCCGGGGCGTCAATCAGCCCGTGATGGCGGACGTTGACGACGGCGAAACCCACCGGCATACCGTCGAGCCAGGCGAGCAGGACGCTGGTCCCGGGACGATGGACTGCGTCCTCGACTCGGCCGGCATTCGCGAGCCGCGCCGCCGCGTCCTGCGTCAATTGCCCCAGGCTGAGGGCCGACTCGATCCACAGGGCCGAGAGGGTGCCGGCGTCCTGCGCCGAGGCCTTGCTCACGGTGACATGCGGGCGCGCCACGGGGGCTCCTTCGACAACATCCACGGCACGGCGTAGGGGGGACGAGCCAGATACTTCGAGTACCTGGAAGCCGTGCATCTGTGACTCTAGATCACCCTGCGGGCCGGACAAAAGGGGGTACGGGAAAGCCATTTCCGCCGGTCAGTGGGCGGTTGTGACACACGGTGCGGATGTGACGAACGAGCCGTCGCCGCGGCGGAAATTAGGCCTTGTCGATGCCGGCGATGACGGCGTCGGCGACCTCTTTCATCCCCATCCGCCGATCCATCGCGGTCTTTTGGATCCAGCGGAAGGCGTCGGCCTCCGTGAGCTTCAGCTTCTTCATCAGCACACCCTTGGCGCGCTCGACGGCCTTGCGGGTCTCCAGGGCCTCGCCGAGATCGGCGACTTCCTTTTCGAGTTCTTTCAGCTCGGCCCACCGGGAGAGCGCGATGTGGATGGCCGGGGCCAGGTCGGCCGCGGTGAAGGGCTTGACGATATAGGCCATGACGCCGGCATCCCGGGCCCGCTCGACGAGTTCGGTCTGCGAGAAGGCCGTGAGCATGATGACCGGGCAGATGCGCTGCTTGCCGATCTCGTCGGCGGCCGACAGCCCGTCCATGACCGGCATCTTGACGTCCATGATCACCAGATCGGGCGTGAGCGCGACGGCCATCTCCACAGCCTGCTCGCCATTGCTGGCCTGGCCGATCACGTCATAGCCGGCCTCGCCGAGCATCTCCACGAGGTCGAGCCGGATGATGGCCTCGTCCTCGGCGACGACGATACGCGGACCCGCCTGCGCGTTCGTGCTCATCGCGCGCTCCTCATGTGTGTGCCCCTCCGTGCCCGAACTGCGGTTGACGTCATCGTCTGGTGCCGGGAGCGGGATTCGAACCCGCACGCCTTGCGGCAAAGCATTTTGAGTGCTCCGTGTCTGCCATTCCACCACCCCGGCGAGGTGCAGTGGGCAGCATACCGGGGCCCACCGCCTCCCCGATCAGAGGTCCGCGAACGCACCCCTGTGATTCATCGCATCTCCCACCGAGTGGACCCGCAGTGCGTTCGTGGTGCCCGAAACTCCGGGAGGGCTGCCCGCCGCGATAACCACTCGCTCGCCTTCCGGGCAGTTCTTGTCCCTCAGCAGAGCCTCGTCGACTTGGAACGCCATGTCGTCGGTGTGCGTGACATTCGGGACGATGAAGGTCTCCACACCCCAGCTCAGCGCGAGCTGGCTGCGGGTGGCCTGACTCGGGGTAAAGGCCAGCATCGGCCGGTAGGGCCGCAGGCGCGACATCGCGCGCGCCGACCCGCCGGAGGTCGTGAACGTCACCAAATAGCGAGCACCGACGAGGTTGGCGATATCAGCGGCCGCGCGCGTGATGGCGCCGCTGACCGTGTGCGGAGGCGAGTTCAGCGGGGCGATCCGGTCGAAAGCGGTCTCCTCGATGCTCTCGATGATGCGGGCCATCGTGCGCACCGCCGTGATCGGGTGTGCGCCGGTGCTCGTCTCGCCGGAGAGCATCAGCGCGTCAGCGCCATCGAGCACGGCATTCGCGGCATCCGAGGCCTCGGCGCGGGTCGGGCGCGGGTTCTCGATCATCGACTCGAGCACCTGCGTCGCGACGATCACCGGCTTGGCATTGCGCCGGGCGATCTCCACAGCGCGCTTCTGCACCAGCGGAACCTGCTCCAGCGGCAGTTCAACGCCAAGGTCACCGCGCGCCACCATGATGCCGTCGAAGGCCTCGACGATCTGTTCGAGATTCTCGACGGCCTGGGGCTTTTCGATCTTCGCGATGACGGGAAGGCGGATGCCTTCTTCGTCCATGATCTCGTGGACCCGCACGATGTCCTCGGCACTGCGCACGAACGAGAGCGCGATGAAGTCCGCGGTCAGGTGCAGGGCCCAGCGCAGATCGGCCTCATCCTTCTCCGACAGGGCGGGCACCGAGACGGCCACGCCGGGCAGGTTGATGCCCTTGTTGTTGGAAACGGTGCCGCCCTCGACGACCTGGCACGTCACATCGGTCTCGGTCACCGCGGTAGCGACCAACTCGACTTTGCCGTCGTCGATGAGCAGGGTGTCCCCCGGCTTCACATCGCCCGGCAGGCCGGCATATGTCGTGCCCACCTGCTCCTGATTGCCGTCCACGCCCCGGGTCGTGATCGTGAAGGTGTCCCCCGCGACGAGCTCGATCGGGCCGCCGCTGAAGCGTGCGGTGCGGATCTTCGGCCCCTGCAGATCGACGAGCACCCCGACCGCGCGCCCGACCTCATTGGAGGCGTGCCGCACATTGTTGTAGACCGCCTCGTGATCGGCATACCCGCCGTGCGAGAGGTTCAGCCGAGCCACATCCATCCCCGCGCGGACCAATTGGTCCAGCTGTTCCGGAGAGGAGGTCGCGGGGCCGAGGGTGCAGACGATCTTGGCTCGACGCATACTCGCCATGCTATCGGTGTAAGCCTTTACCCCGTGACCGGGGCCACATCGTGTCCCTCAGTCGCAGAAGAGCTCTTGATCCGCCGTATGCAGCACCACGTCGCCACCGGGGTCGAGGCCGGCCAGTCGGCCGTCATCGTGCATCACGAGGTTGTCCCGCCCCGTGCTCATGATCGAGATCAAGGGATAGGTGACGGTTCGGATCCATTGCGGCGCACCGGTATCCACCGCCATGGCGAAGACCCGAGGCTGCTCTTCATCGCTCTGGGAAACCACATACGAACCGGTCACGGCCAGTGCAGCGGAGTAGCCCAGCGATTCTCCCTCGGCTAGCGGGCTCGCACCCACGGCACGCGGGTCTGCCATCGCACACCACCGGCGCTGTTCAGGCGCAGCACAGCGGCCCGATAGTCGAATTTGCACTTGCCCGGCTCGAAGGCCGGAATGGGGAAGGGCGCGCCGCCGAGCGCGAGTTCGTCAGTTTGGGCCGAGTTCGTCAGGTCAATCTGACGAATTCGGCCGAAACTGACGACCTCAGCGCACCGCAGTCAGACGGACGGTGTCAGACGGTGAGGGGCCGGTCGGCTGGGTTGATCGGGCGGGGCAGTTGCGAGGCGCCCATGAGGAAGGTGTCGACGCCGCGGGCGGCAGAGCGGCCCTCGGCAATCGCCCAGACGATCAATGACTGGCCGCGACCAGCGTCACCGGCGACGAAGACGCCCGGCACGCTGGTCTGGAAATCCTTGCCGCGCACCACATTTCCGCGCTCGTCAAGGTCGACACCGAGCTGCTCGACCAGGCCGTCGCGCTGGGGTCCGAGGAAGCCCATCGCCAGCAATACTAGTTGCGCGGGCAGGACGCGCTCGGTGCCCTCGACCGGCTCGAAGCCGCGTTCGCCCATCCGCACATCGCTGACGCGCAGCCCACTGACCGCGCCCGATTCGTCGGCGACGATCTCCTGGGTGGACACGCCATACAACCGCTCACCACCCTCCTCGTGCGCGCTCGCGACCCGGAAGATCATCGGGTATGTCGGCCACGGCTGCTCCGCGGCCCGCTCCGGGCCAGGTTGCGGCATGATCTCCAGGCTGGTGACCGACCGTGCACCCTGGCGGTGCGAGGTGCCGATGCAGTCGGCGCCGGTGTCGCCGCCGCCGATGACGATGACATCTTTGCCGGTCGCCGTGATCTGGTCCTTGACCTGCTCCCCCAGCGCGACCCGGTTGGCCGGCGGGAGGAAGTCCATGGCCTGCACCACGCCCGACGCCTCGCGTCCAGGCACCGGCAGGTCACGCGGCACGGTGGCTCCGATGGCGAGGACGACGGCGTCATACCGATCCCGCAGTTGCTGGCCGGTGACCGTGCCGCCGACATCGACGCCACACCGGAAGCGCGTGCCCTCGGCCTCCATCTGGGAGATCCGCCGGTCCAGGACCGACTTCTCCATCTTGAACTCGGGTATGCCATAGCGCAGCAGGCCGCCCGGCTTGTCGGCCCGCTCGTAGACCGCGACCGTATGCCCGGCCCGGGTGAGTTGCTGCGCGACCGCCAGCCCCGCGGGGCCAGAGCCCACGACGGCGACCGTCTTGCCGGACAGGCGCTCCGGCGGCTGCGGCGTGACCGTGCCCGCCTCGAAGGCGCGCTCGATCGTCGTCACCTCCACCTGCTTGATCGTCACGGCGGGCTGGTTGATGCCCAGCACGCACGCCGTCTCGCACGGCGCCGGGCAGAGCCGGCCGGTGAACTCGGGGAAGTTGTTGGTCGCGTGCAAGCGCTCAATGGCACCGCGCCAGTCACCGCGCCACGCGAGGTCATTCCACTCCGGGATGAGGTTGCCGAGCGGACATCCGCTGTGGCAGAACGGGATTCCGCAGTCCATGCAGCGGCCGGCCTGCCGCTGCAATTGCGAAACTTCCTGCGCTTCGTAGACTTCTTTCCAGTCTTGGATGCGCACTGGCACCGGCCGGCGCGTCGGCAACTCCCGCTCACGGGTCTTCAGAAAGCCTTGTGGGTCAGCCACGAGCCGCCTCCATGATTCGCTCCCAGATGATCTCGCTGTCGGGCTCGATGCCCTCAGCCTCGGCGGTCGCCCGCACCTGCAGCACCCGGGCATAGTCGCGCGGGAGCACCAGGGAGAGCCGGGATTTCGCCTCCGCCCAGTCGGCCAGCAGAGCCTTGGCGACGGCCGAATCGGTCGCCTCCAGGTGCTGCTCCAGCAAGCCGCGGAGCAAGTCTTCGTCACTCTCTCGCAGGGGCAGCACGTCGACGAATTCGGGGTTGACCCGGCTGGCCGGTAGGTCGAGCACGAACGCCATACCGCCGCTCATGCCGGCCGCGAAGTTGCGGCCGATGCGGCCCAGGACGACAGCCACTCCGCCGGTCATATATTCACAGCCGTGGTCGCCGACGCCCTCCACAACCGCGGTGGCGCCGGAGTTGCGGACGCAAAAGCGTTCGCCGACGCTGCCGCGCAGGAAGATCTGGCCGCTGGTCGCGCCATAGCCGATGACATTGCCGGCAATGACATTATCCTCGGCGACGAAAACTGATTCGGGGTGCGGCCGGACGACGACGCGGCCGCCCGAAAGCCCCTTGCCGACATAGTCATTCGCATCGCCCACCAGGCGCAGCGTGACGCCCGGCGGCAAGAACGCGCCGAAGGACTGGCCCGCCGAACCGGTGAGCGTTAGGTCGATGCGGCCGTCGTCGAAGCCGGCCACCGAGCGGGTGGTCACCTCGTGGCCGAGCATGGTGCCGACGGTGCGGTGGACATTGCGGATGCCGAGGGTGCCGCGGGCCGGCTCGCCATCGTCGAGGGCCGGCAGCGCCATCGCAATCAACTGGTGGTCGAGTGCCTTCTCGAGGCCGTGGTCCTGGCTGACCGTGGCGAAGCGCGTCGCGCCATCGCTCGGCACCGCCTCCGTGAGGATCGGCGCGAGATCCATGCCACTGGCCTTCCAGTGGTGAATCGCCGCATCGGTGTCGAGCGCGCCGACCTGACCGATCGCCTCCTCGATCGAGCGGAAGCCGAGCGCCGCGAGGTGTTCGCGGACCTCCTGCGCGATGTATTCGAAGAAGGTCTCGACGAACTCCGGCTGGCCGCTGAAGCGCGCGCGCAGCTCAGGATTCTGGGTCGCGATGCCGACGGGGCAGGTGTCGAGATGGCAGACGCGCATCATGATGCAGCCGCTGACGACCAGCGGCGCCGTCGCGAAACCGAACTCCTCGGCCCCGAGCAAGGCCGCGATCACCACATCGCGTCCGGTCTTCAACTGCCCGTCGACCTGGACCACGATGCGGTCCCGCAGGCCGTTGAGCACCAACGTCTGCTGGGTCTCGGCCAGGCCGAGCTCCCACGGCGCGCCGGCGTGTTTGAGCGAGGTGAGCGGCGAGGCGCCGGTGCCGCCATCGTGGCCGGAGATGAGCACGACATCGGAGTGCGCCTTGGACACGCCGGCGGCCACCGTGCCGACGCCAACCTCGGACACCAGCTTCACGTGAATCCGGGCGGCTGGATTGGCGTTCTTCAGGTCGTGGATCAGCTGGGCCAGATCCTCGATGGAGTAGATGTCGTGGTGCGGCGGCGGGCTGATCAGACCGACACCCGGCGTGGAGTGCCGGGTCTTGGCCACCCACGGATAGACCTTGTGCGCCGGAAGTTGGCCACCCTCGCCGGGCTTGGCGCCCTGCGCCATCTTGATCTGGATGTCGTCGGCGTGCGTGAGGTATGCCGAGGTGACGCCGAAGCGCCCGGAGGCCACCTGCTTGATCGCGCTGCGCCGCTGCGGGTCAAGCAGCCGCTCCAGATCCTCGCCGCCCTCCCCCGTGTTGGACCGACCGCCCAGGCGGTTCATCGCGATGGCCAGCGTCTGGTGCGCCTCGAGGCTGATCGAGCCATAGCTCATCGCGCCGGTGTTGAAGCGCTTGACGATCTCCGCAACCGGCTCGACCTCCTCGATCGGCACGGCCGGCCGCTGCCCGTCCTTGAAGGCGAACAGTCCACGCAGCGTCATCAGCCGCTCGGCCTGCTCATCGACGCGGGCGGTGTACTGCTTGAAGATGTCGTAGCGCCGCTGCCGCGTCGAGTGCTGCAGCCGGAAGACCGTCTCCGGGTCGAAGAGGTGCGGCTCACCCTCACGGCGCCATTGATACTCCCCGCCGACCTCCAGGGTCCGGTGCGGGAGGCGCACGCCTTCGGGTGGGTATGCCGCGCTGTGCCGGGCCGCGCACTCCGCGGCGATGACATCAAGCCCGACCCCGCCGAGTTGGCTGACGGTGCCGGTGAAGTAGGCGTCGACCAAGTCCTGCGAGAGGCCGATGGCCTCGAAGACCTGGGCCCCGCGATAGGACGCGACCGTCGAGATGCCCATCTTGGACATCACCTTCAACACGCCCTTGCCGAGCGCCTTGATGAGGTTCTTGACGGCCTGCTCGCCCGTCACGCCGGTGATGGCGCCGGAACGCACCAGATCCTCCACCGACTCCATCGCGAGATAGGGGTTGATGGCGGCCGCGCCATACCCAATGAGCAGCGCGACGTGGTGGACCTCGCGGACATCGCCGGTCTCGATGATCAGACCGACCTGGGTGCGGGTCTTCTCCCGGATCAGGTGGTGATGCACCGCGGAACACAGCAGCAGCGACGGGATCGGCGCCTTGTCGCGATTGGAGTCGCGGTCGGAGAGGACGACGAAGCGAGCGCCATCGGCGATCGCCTGGCTGACCTCGGCGAAAATCTCTTGCAAGCGCTCGGCGAGGGCCGCCTCTCCGCCGCTCACGTCATACAGACCCTTGACCACATGCGTGGCGTAGCCGGGCAGGTTGCCATCGGCGTTGATGCGGATGATCTTGGCGAGTTCGTCATTGTCGATGACGGGGAAGTTGAGGACCAGCTGCCGGGCATGCGCCGGCGTCGCCGTCAGGACATTGCCCTCCGGCCCGACCGCGACGCCCAGGGCAGTGACCAATTCCTCGCGGATCGCGTCCAGCGGCGGGTTGGTGACCTGGGCAAAGAGCTGAGTGAAGTAGTCGAAGAGCAGCCGCGGCTTCTCCGAGAGCACCGCGATCGGGCTGTCGGTGCCCATCGAGCCCAGAGCTTCATAGCCGGTGCGGGCCATCGGCGAGAGCAGGATCCGCAGCTCCTCCTGCGTGTAGCCGAAGGTCTGCTGGCGGCGGGCTACCGACTTGGCGGTGTGCACGATGTGCTCGCGCTCCGGCAGGTCAGCGAGGTGGATCAGCCCGGCGTGCAGCCAATCGGCATACGGCAGCTGGGTCGCGAGCTGGGACTTGACCTCTTCGTCCTCGATGATCCGTCCCTGCGCGGTGTCAACGAGGAACATCCGGCCCGGCTGCAGCCGGCCCTTGCGGATGACCTTCTCCGGGGCGATGTCCAGGACGCCGCTTTCGGAGGCCAGGACGACCAGGCCGTCGTCGGTGACCCAGTAGCGGCCGGGGCGCAGGCCATTGCGGTCCAGGACCGCGCCGATCAAAGTCCCGTCGGTGAAAGTGACGCAGGCTGGGCCGTCCCACGGCTCCATGAACATCGAGTGGAACTCATAGAAGGCCTTGCGGTCGGGGTCCATCTCCTCGTGGTTCTCCCAGGCCTCCGGGATCATCATGAGGACGGCATGCGGCAGGCTGCGGCCACCGAGGTGGAGCAGTTCGAGGACCTCGTCGAAGGATGCGGAGTCCGAGCCGCCGGGCGGACAGATCGGCGAGAGCCGCTCGAGGTCACCGGGGATCAGGTCGGATTCCAGCTGCGACTCGCGCGCCGCCATCCAGTTGCGATTGCCCTTGACCGTGTTGATCTCGCCGTTGTGCGCGATCAGCCGGTAGGGGTGGCTCAGCGGCCAGGACGGGAAGGTGTTGGTCGAGAACCGGCTGTGCACGAGCGCGAGTTCGGTGACGAAGCGCTCGTCGGACAGGTCGGGGAAGAAGGGTTCCAGCTGCCCCGTGGTGAGCATGCCCTTGTAGACCAGGGTGCGTGCCGAGAAGGAGGCGAAGTAGACATCCTGCTCGCGTTCGGCGCGCTTGCGCAGGCAGTATGCCCGGCGGTCCAGGTGGATGCCCCGCAGGCTGGCGTTGGCCGCGGCGACGAAGAGCTGCGCGAAGTGCGGCATACAGTCGCGGGCGGCCTGGCCGACCAGGCTCGGGGTGACCGGCACCTCGCGCCAGCCGATGACGTCCAGCCCCTCTTCCGCGGCGAGATCCTCGACGGCGGCCACGGTGCGGGCCCGGGTCTCGGGGTCGGCGGGCAGGAAGGCCGAACCCACGGCATACGACCCGGCGGCGGGGAGCGTGAACCCGGTGACGGCGCGCAGGAAGGCGTCGGGGACCTGGGTGAGGATGCCCGCGCCATCGCCGACGAGCGGGTCGGCTCCGGTGGCGCCGCGGTGGTCCAGATTGGTCAGCGCGGTGAGCGCGTTGACGACGATGTCGTGGCCGGGTGTGCCGCGCAGGGTGGCCACCATGGCGACGCCGCACGCGTCATGTTCGAACTCGCGGCGATAAAGCCCCTGGTCCGCAGGCAGGCTGCCGAAGAGGGCAGATGTCATCGCGTCACCGTCCGATCCGAGAAGAACTGTCGTGGAAAATTGCTGCGCCCCGTGGGCCGCAGCCGTGGACGGCGGCGGCCACGTGAACTCGACCCTATCATCGGGCCGTCCTACGATGTGGTCGGTATTTTCTCACTCTGTGAGACTGGCGCGACGGCTCGCGGGCGGCGACCGGCCCACACATACAAGCCAATGCCGATCAGGAAGACGGCCAGCGAGGTCCAGACGTTGAGCCGCTGGCCGAGGATGATGTGCGCCTCGTCGGTGCGCATCTTCTCGATAACGATGCGGAAGGTGGGATAGCCCGCGACATAGATGGCGAAGAGCTGGCCGGGCCGCAGCGCATAGCGACGATCCAGCAGCAGCAGGATGATCGCCAGCATGAGGCAGAAGATCGACTCGTAGAGGAAGGTCGGCTCGAAGGTGCCGAGCACGACGGCCTTGCCGTTGGTGTCGGTGACGGCCCGGCCCGCGAGGGTGTCCCACTGGTGGATCTGGACGGCCCAGGGGTCGGTGCTCGGGGCGCCATAGATCTCGTTGTTGAACCAATTGCCCCATCGGCCGAGGGCCTGCGCGATCGCGACGCCGGGAGCAGCAGCATCGGCGAAGTCGAGGAAGCGCACGCCATGGCGGCGGCACCCGAGCCACGCCCCAAGGGCGCCGAGCGCGACGGCGCCCCAAATGCCGAGGCCGCCGTGCCAAATCTTGAGCGCATCGATCGGGTGGCCGCCCTCCCCGAAATAGGCGTCCGGCGAGGTGATCACGTGGTAGAGCCGGCCGCCGATGATGCCGAAGGGCACCGCCCAGGTGGCGACATCGAGGGCCTGCCCGGGCTTGCCGCCGCGGTGCACCAGGCGGACCTGCGTGAGCCAGACGGCGATGACGATGCCGGCGAGGATGCACAGGGCATACCCGCGGATCGTCAGCGGCCCGAGGTGGATGGCTCCGACGGTGGGGCTCGGGATATAGGTCAGCAAGCGCTAGGCCTTACTTGCCCGTCGCGTCCGCGACGGCCTTCTTCAAGGCGGTGGGGTCGGCGGCGGTGGCCAGCGGGATGTCCTTGCCGTTCAGGCGGACGGTCGGGGTGCCCCCGACGCCGGCCTTGCCCGCGGCATCATTGGAGTTCGCGATATAGGCGTTGTACTTGCCGGCATCCGAGCACGCGGTCCACTTCTCTAGCGCCGTGCCGGACAGACCGGCGGCGGTCGCATAGCCGGTGAGCTGGTCCTTGGTGACAGACTTGCCCTCTTCGGCCTGGCTCTTGTATGCCGCGTCGTGGAACTCCTGCCATTTGCCCTGGTCGGCGGCGCAGAAGGCGCCATTGGCGATCGGCGTGGACTGCTTGACGTTGAACTTGCCGTCGAGGAAATTCATGATGTGGTACTGCAATTTGACGTCGCCGGCCTTGGCCAACTCCTCGACCGCCGCGCCCGCAGCCGCCTCGAACTGCCCGCAGACCGGGCACTGGAAGTCCTCGAAGATCGTCAGGGTCGGAGCTCCGGCCTTCAGGGTGACGTCCGCGAAAGCACGGTAGCCATCAGCGACCGTCGCGCCGGCCGGCGGGTTCGGGTTGCCCGAACCGGCGTCGGTCTCGGACGACTTCTGGGACCAGATCACACCGCCGACGACGGCGATGATCGCCAGGATCGCGACGATGCCGGCGATGGTGATCTTGTTGGCGCCGCCCGTGGTCGTCGTGGCCTTCTGCGCCGCGCGGATCTTGGCGGCGCGGTCTTGCGGCTGCGCCGTCGAGTGACCGCGGTTCGCGCGATTGCTGCTGGGTTGCTTGGCCATGAGCGGGATTCCTTAGGCGGTGTTCGAGTATGCGGTGATGCGGGTCAGAGGAAGCGGTGGCCCCACTTGAGGAGCTCGATGATGACAACGATTGTCACCCACGCGATGAGCCCAACCGTGAACCACCCGTGCTCCACGAGACGGCGCGCCGCGCGCTGAGCCCCTTCGGGCAGGAAGAGGTTGCCTTCGAGGATGTTCCACTGCGTCATCGAACTGAAGACGAAGGTCGTGGACAAGGTGACGAGCAGGCACCAGGGGCAGAGCGCGCCGATGACATAGGTCGATTGGAAGAGCAGCCAGTAGGCAAAGATCACGCCGAGCAGGTAGCAGACGTTGCCGGTGAACATAAACCAGCGCGGGAAGCGCACGCCGGCCAGGGATGCGACAGCGATCGTCATGACGACGGGTTCGGAGATCAGGCCGAGGAAGGCATTGGGGAAGCCGAAAATATTGGCCTGCCAGGTGGTGCCGACCTTGGCGCAGTCGATGATGGCGTTGATCGAGCAGCTCAGCTCGGCCTGCGGATCGCGGGCGAGGACGATCGCGTCATACGACAGCACGAAGGAGGCGATCAGGCTCAGGATCGCGAAGATCAGCATCTCCCCGAAGAGGATGCGTCGCTTGCGCAGGGGTATGCCGTGCGCGCCGTCGTCGAGGTCCGACCCGGTGTCGGGGGCGATCTCGCGGGTCACTGCGCCTGTCCTTGCCGCACACCCGCGGCCAATTCGCGCGTCAGGGCGGCCAGTCGCTCCAGACCGGCCTCGAGATCGGTGTCGAAGAGGGTGCTGACCAGGGCGGATCCGACGATCACGCCATCGGCGAAGCCGGCCACCTGGGCCGCCTGCTCCCCCGTGCTCACCCCGAGTCCGACGCAAATGGGTATGTCGGTGACCTCCCGCGCCCGCTCCACGAGATCGCGGGCCGCGGAGCCGACAGTGGCCCGGACGCCGGTGACGCCCATGGTGGAGGCGGCATACACAAACCCTCGGCACTGGCTGGTGACCGCGGCGAGCCGCTCGGGAGTGGAACTTGGGGCGATGAGGAAGACCCGGTCCAGGCCGGTGCGCTCGCTCGCCGCGATCCAGTCGCCCGCTTCGTCGGGGATCAGGTCAGGGGTGATCAGCCCGGCCCCGCCGGCGGCGGCGAATTCGTCGGCGAAGCGGGCGACGCCGCGGCGCAGGACGAGATTCCAGTAGGTCATGACCATCGGCGGTGCGCCGGCCTCGCGGACGGTGCGGGCCGCGTCGAAGACGTCAGCGACCCGGGTGCCGCCCGCGAGCGCCATACCCGCCGCGCGCTGGACGGCGCCGCCATCCATAACGGGATCGCTAAAGGGCACGCCGATCTCGATGATGTCGCAGCCGTTCTCGACCATCGTGGTCATGGCGCGCAAGGACCCGGCGTGATCGGGGAAGCCGACGGGGAGGTAGCCGATGAGGGCGGCGCGGCCCTCGGCCTTGCACCGTGCCAGGACCTCGGCAGTGCCGGCGGCGGTGCCGATGGCCGTCATCGGGCCTCCTCGATCAGGCCGAACCAGGCGGCGGCGGTGTGCATGTCCTTATCGCCACGGCCCGAGAGGTTCACCAGCAGCAGGGCGTCCGGACCGAGTTCTTTGCCGACCTCGAGGGCGCCGGCGAGCGCGTGGGCGGACTCGAGCGCGGGGATGATGCCCTCGGTGCGGCAGAGCAGCCGGAAGGCTTCCATCGTCGCCTCGTCGGTGGCATAGCGGTATTCGGCGCGGCCGATATCGCGAAGGTATGAGTGCTCCGGTCCGACGCTGGGATAGTCCAAACCTGCACTGACGGAATGGGATTCGAGCGTCTGGCCGTCCTCGTCCTGCATGAGATAGCTCATGGCGCCATGGAGAACACCGGGCTCCGCGACGGCGAAGCGTGCTGCGTGCCGGCCGGACTCGATGCCCTCTCCCCCGGCCTCGACGCCGATCAGGCGCACGCCCTCGTCCTCGATGAACCGGTGGAAGATGCCCATGGCGTTCGAGCCGCCACCGACGCAGGCAATGACGGCATCCGGCAGCCGGCCGGTCAGATCGAGCACCTGTTGGCGGGCCTCGATGCCGATGATCTTGTGGAACTCGCGCACCATCTCGGGGAAGGGGTGCGGGCCGGTGACGGTGCCGATCGCATAGTGGGTGTCGTCGACATTGGCGACCCAGTCGCGCAGCGCCTCGTTGATGGCGTCCTTGAGGGTCTGGCTGCCGTGCTCGACGGCGACGACTTCAGCGCCGAGGATCTTCATCCGCGCGACATTGAGCGCTTGCCGCTCGGTGTCGACCTTGCCCATATAGATCGTGCAGTCCAAGCCCATGAGGGCGGCGGCGGTGGCAGTGGCCACGCCGTGCTGTCCGGCGCCGGTCTCGGCGATGATGCGCCGCTTGCCCATGCGCTTGGTCAGCAAAGCTTGCGCGAGGACGTTGTTGATCTTGTGGGAGCCGGTGTGGTTGAGGTCTTCGCGCTTGAGGATGACGCGGGCGCCGCCGGCGTGGGCCGCGAACCGGGGCACTTCGGTGATGATGCTCGGCCGGCCGGTGTAGGTGCGGTGCAGCCGGTCGAGTTCGTCGAGGAAGTCGGGGTCGACGGCAGCTTTCTGGCGCACCTCGTCGAGTTGTTCGAGGGCCGGGATGAGGGCTTCGGGGACGTAGCGGCCACCGAACCGACCGAACCGGCCGGGCGTGGGGGTGTCGGTCATCGGGGTGCTCCGGTGGGTATGGCGGACATCGCCGCGACGGCGCCGCGGGGATCGCCGTCCTTGACCAGCGCTTCGCCGACGAGGACCGCCGCGGCGCCTTCACGGGCATACCGCTGGGCATCGGCGGTGGCGAGGATGCCACTTTCGGCGACCGGGACGACGCCATCCGGGACCTGCGCGATCAGGCGACTGAAGGCGTCCGCGTCGACATCGAGGGTCTTGAGGTTGCGGGCGTTGACGCCGAGCAGCGCGGGCTCGATCGCGAGGGCGCGCTCGATCTCGTCGGCGTCGTGGACCTCCACGAGAGCGGTCATGCCGAGGTCGCGGGCGAGGCCGTGGAAGTGGGCAAGTTCGCCATCGGTGAGGGCCGCGACAATGAGCAGCACGAGGTCGGCACCATGGGCGCGGGCCTCATAGAATTGGTAGTCCTCGACCATGAAATCCTTGCGCAGCACTGGGATTCGCACCGCGGCGCGGACGGCGTCGAGGTCCGCGAGGCTGCCGCCGAAGCGGCGCTGCTCGGTCAGGACCGAGATGGCTGCGGCTCCGCCGGCTTGGTATGCCGTGGCGAGCGCCGCCGGATCCGGAATGTCCGCGAGCGCGCCCTTGCTTGGGCTAGAGCGCTTGACCTCGGCGATGACGCCGAGCCGACCCGTGGTCAGGCGCGGCAGGACGGGGATCGCCGGTGGTGCCGCGTGGGCTGCCGCGATGACGTCGGCGAGCGGCGTGGCGGCCATTCGGACGGCCAAGTCCTCGCGCACGCCCGCGATGAGCGCGTCGAGAACGGTGGCGGTGGTGGGCATGGGATCACGCTATCCCGGTTCGCGAGCGCGTCATGCAACGCCCCACGAGGCGGGACGGCGTGCGCGGGCGACGCATTCGAGGCGATGGCTGATCGTCGAGTTCGGGAAACACGCCGAGGATCACACCAGCGCGTCGGCGTGTTTCCCGAACTCGACGGGGTTGAGCGGCGTCAGCTGTAGAGGGAGCGGACCGGGTTCTTGTCGCCATAGCCCATGCGCGACAGGAGCGGCCACAGCAGGGCGCCGATGACGAAGGCGACGGCCGCGGCGATGGTGAGCGGCCGATTGTCGATGACCAGGCCGAGGCACGCCAGCGCCGACGCGATGATCATGACGAAGCTACTCGCCCAGGCGGCCACGCTGTGACCGTGGCTCTCGTGCTCTTCGTGCGCCATTGTGTGCTGCCCTCTCGCTCTGCCGACACGCGTTGTCGCAGAGTCTAGGGCGTGCTGCGAATTCCCAAAGTGACGACCTCACGCCCAGGTCGTCAGTTTCGGCCGAGTTCGTCACATCAACCTGCCGAACTCGACCGGACGTGACGATTTCGCGCCGCACTGCGTCAGTGCGCGGTGGGGTCGATGTCCTTGTCCATGTCATCCCACGCAACCGGCGTGCGTTCACCCCGAGAGCCCGCAGCGCTGCCGTCCCCGGAGGTGGGCAGGGCGGGGGTGGAGGGGGCGTCATACCGCTGGGACAGGCCCCGCCACCGGCCGGCACCGGCGAGGCCACCGAGCACGGCCACCGTCGCCAGTGCGGCGGCGGCCGCGACCAGCCAGGGCCAGGGACTGACGGCGATGTCCTGCACGGGTATGGAGCCCGTGCGGCTGGTCCGCTCGGCCGCCAAGGTGCCGAGCAGGCCTGCGGCCGACGTCACCGCCCGGAGGGAGAGCACCGAAAGCAGAACACCCGCGGAGGCCGCCGCGATCAAGGCAATCCGGCGTGCGAGCGGCCCGGCCGTGGCAGCGGCCAGCACTCCGGCCCCAAGCACCAGGGCGATCGCCACGAGACCAGGCACCACGTCGGCACCCGCGGCGCGAATCGTGGCCGACCCGAGCACGGCATCCGCCGTCTGTCCGGTCAGCCACGTCCGGCGACCCGAAATAGCCGCTACGGCGGCAGCGGCGAGCGCTACCGGCAACACGATGCGGGGGCCGGTCCACGGCATACGGCTCATGGGGCACGCAAGGTCTCGGCTGCGGCCACGGCGCGCAGCACGGCGGCGGCCTTGTTGCGGGTCTCTTCGAACTCCATCAGGGGCACGCTATCGGCCACAATCCCGGCGCCGGCCTGCACAAAGGCCTTCCCGTGGGCGAGCACAGCGGTGCGGATGGCGATGGCGACGTCCATATCGCCGTGGAAGTCGAGGTAGCCCACGACCCCGCCGTAGATCCCGCGCCGGGTGGGTTCGTAGGTCTCGATCAACTGCATCGCCCGCGGCTTCGGCGCGCCGGAGAGCGTGCCGGCAGGGAAGGTCGCGGCGAGGGCGTCGTATGCCGTGCGCCCCTCCCCCAGGTGCCCGACGATCGTGGACTCCAGGTGCATCACGTGGCTGTAGCGGCGGATATTGAGGAACTCCACGACATCGACGCTGCCGGCCTGACAGACACGCTGGAGGTCGTTGCGGCCGAGGTCGACCAGCATGACGTGCTCGGAGCGCTCCTTGGGATCGTCGAGCAGGTCGACCTCAAGCTGCTGGTCGTGCTCGGGCGTCTTGCCGCGCGGGCGGGTGCCGGCGATGGGGTGCAGGATGACCTCGCGTCCGGTGACCTTGACGTGCACTTCCGGCGAGGAGCCGACGATATCGAAGCTGCCACCAGCGGGATGTTCGAGCCGGAAGAAGTACATATACGGGCTCGGATTGCTCGACCGCAGAACGCGATAGACGTCCAAACCATCGGCGGAACAATCCAGGTCGAAGCGCTGCGAGAGCACGATCTGGAAGGCCTCTCCGGCCCGGATGTCCTCCTTGCAGCACTCGACGAGGTCCTCGAAATGCTCCTGCGTCAGGTTCGAGCGGACCGTGCGCAGCGCCTCGTCGGCGGCGCGCGGGTCGAGCACCGCGACGGTGCTGGCGGTGGGGACGGCGAGGGCCGCCGTCATGGCATCGAGGCGCTCGACCGCGTCGCGCCAGGCCCATTCGACGCGTTCGTCGGTGTTGTCGTAGTTGATGGCATTCGCGACGAGCAACACGGAGCCGTCGCTGTGGTCGAGTACCGCGACATCGGTGGCGAGCACCATCGCAATCTCTGGCAGGTCGAGATCGTCAACCGCCTTCTGCGGCAGGCGTTCCCAGCGGCGGACGGCGTCATACGCGATGGACCCCACGAGCCCGCTGGTCAACGGGGGCAGGCCCGGAATGGCCTCGGTGGCGAGCGCCTGGACTGTGTCCCGGACCGCCTGCACGGGGTCGCCGCTGGTGGGTGCGCCGACGGGTGCCTCGCCGATCCAGAAGGCCTCACCGTCGCGCTCGGTGAGGGTCGCGCGACTGGCCGCGCCGATGATCGAGTAGCGACTCCATACCCCGCCGTGCTCAGCCGATTCGAGGAGGAAGGTGCCCGGATTCCCTTGGGCGAGTTTGCGATAGACCGCGAGCGGGGTCTCGCCGTCGGCGAGCAGCCGGCGCACGACGGGCACCACTCGGCGGTCCTGCGCGAGGACGGCGAAGGTGTCGAGGGCGGGCCAGGTGGCGCCATAGGACAGATCGGGCAGGCCGACGCTCACTGACTTGCCTCCGCTTCCTGGGTCACGTGGGCCGGTAGGGAGCCGGCGTCGAAGCAGGTGTGGTCACCGGTGTGGCAGGCCGCCCCGACCTGCTCGACACTGACCAGGAGCGCGTCGCCATCGCAGTCGAGAGCGACGGCCCTGACGAATTGCGCGTGGCCGCTGGTGTCGCCCTTGCGCCAGTACTCCCCCCGGCTGCGCGACCAGAAGGTCACCCGCCCGCCCGTCAGGGTCCGGTGCAGCGCCTCGTCGTCCATCCAGCCGAGCATCAGAACTTCGCGGGTGTCGTGCTGCTGGACGATCGCGGCCACCAGGCCCGCGGCGTCCCGCTTGAGGCGGGCGGCGATATCGGGATCGAGCGGGCTCACCGGGTCATTGTGCCAAGGACGGGTATGCCGGTCGGCGCCGTCTCGTGCCCGGGGCGGCAACCTTGGAGTCTGGGGAGCCCACCGGGCTCCTGTCCACCTCCGCGTGGTGCTCCTCGTGGTGCCCCGCGCCACTTGACGGGCGGGCGCGCACGTCAACGTGCGGGGGCTAGTCCGACAGCCGGCTCGGCCCCGAAGCGTGCTAACGGCCCACCTCTGGTTCCGGCCGCGTTCCGAGCCAGCACATCCCACCGCGCGAGGTGGTCGGTCGGTCATCGGCTACGCGAAACATCATGCATTACAAGGATTTTCACGCGGTTGACCCTTGTGAATCTGATCGAACTGGTGTACCATTTGAGGATGACGGCGATGGCGCAGCACCCCCCGGACGGGCCTCTCGGGCCCGCTGCTGGACTGCGCCCCGCGGGTGCTTGTGAGGGCTTGACTCCTCTTGATACGCGTGGTGGCCGCCGCTGGACGCCGAGGAACTTGTCGCGGATTTCGAGGCGTGGCAAGACGAACTCGGCTGGGATGACGAGGACGAGGCCGACGAGCGGGACTCGTGGGCGCTCGCCTCGACCGAACCCCGCTGGTGCGACCAGCCGGCGAACCCATTCGTCACAGCGCAGATCGCTGCCTCACCAGGTGCCGCGGTCCGGGAGTTGGTCGATTGGCTCGCCACCCTGGTGCCGAACAACAGGACAGATGCTGACGGCGAATGCAGGGAACCCGGCATCGAGTTCAGCCTTGCCGAATTGATCGACGTGATCGCCGGGCTGGAGCACGTCAAGGGCGCCATCGCAGCCGCGCAAGCCCGCGCCACCGCTCAGTTCGGGCGAGCGACGGTGCGGGAGGCGCTCGCGAACCGGGCCTCGCTGCCCAAAGCCCGATCCTCCATCGCGCCACAGATCGCGCTCGCCCGCCGCTGCTCCCCCGCTACCGCCGACCGGCACCTCGGACTCGCGCGGGCGTTGCCGGGGATGCCGCACACGCGGGCCGCATTGACGGCCGGGATCATCGACGAACGGTCCGCCACCGCGATCGTCCGCGAAACCAACGTCCTTAACCCCGAGCTGCGGGCCCGGGTGGATGAGTTGATCGCGCCACGGCTCGCGACATCGAGTCTGAAACAACTCACCGGTGCCGCCGCGCGGTGCGCCGCGGAACTCGACCCCGCCGCTGTCGTGGCTAAACACGAACGCGCAATGGCGGAACGGGGTGTGTGGACCCGGCCCGCACCCGACGGGATGGCGTACCTGTCGATCTTCGGGCCATTGACAGGGATCGTCAGCGCGTATGCGTCCGTGCACCGGCACGCCACCGCCGTCGTCGCCGGCCACCACGAAACCGACGACGGTGAGACTCCCGCTGACCCGCTCGCTGAGCGGACCCACACCCAGGTCATGGCCGACGCCGCGCTGCGCTGGCTGTCAGGGTTGACCCCCGGCCAGGCCTGCCCCGTCGCCCTCAACCTCGTCATGCCCGCCGAAAGCCTCTTGGCCCCGAAGTCAGCCAACACCGATGCAAAGCTGATGGCCCAGTGCCGGGCGGCCAAGGGCGGCAGTGAGACGGACGGCGACGACTCCACAGCCGGCCAGACGTCGAGTAGCCCAGGCGCACACGGTCACCCGGGAGACAGGGACAACACCCATCCGACCCTCGCACCTGCTGCCACCCGCGGGTCACGGAGCACCGAGACACCCGCCCGGATCCCGGGACACGGCATACTCCCCGCAGCCCTCGCCCGACGGCTCCTCCTCCACGGGTGCGAACCAACCGATCCCGCGAAACCCGCGTCACCCCAACACGATTCGCCACCGCCGGCTCCCACCCCTGGCGGCACTCGACTGGCCGAGCCGGCGCAGGTCTTCCTGACCAGAATCTTCACCAGCCCCGACGGCCGCGACCTGCTCGCCCTGGACGCAACCGCCCGGCTCTTCCCACCCCGACTCCGCGCCGCCCTGATCCTGCGCGACGACACCTGCCGCACGCCATACTGCGACGCCACCATCCGCCACGCCGACCACATCCAACCAGCAGCCGACGGCGGACCCACCAGCCTGACCAACGGACAAGGACTCTGCGCCCGCTGCAACTACACCAAAGAACTCCCCGGGTTCACCACCCGCGTCCTGGACCCGCAGGAAGGGCCTGAGGCGGGACGGCATACCCACGTGACGGGACTGACCACGCCGACGCGGCATCGCTACCTCTCGGTGGCGCCCCCACTGCTGGGCTGAGCCGTCCGTTCACACTGCCCGTGCGCGACCAACGCAGCACCACTCAGTGCGCGGCCTGGTTGGCTACCCAGGAGGCGTGGAGGGCTGCATACGGCCCGAGCTCGGTGACGAGCACCGCATGCGGGCCGCGTTGCACCACCCGGCCGGCGTCCATGACGATGACCTCATCGGCCGCCTCGGCGGTCGAGATGCGATGCGCAATGGCGATGGAGGTGCGGCCGCGCGAGAGCGAGTCCAGGGCCCGCTGCAGGCGGACCTCGGTCGCCGGGTCGACGGCGGAGGTGGCCTCATCGAGAACCAGCAGGTCGGGGTCGGCGAGATAGGCGCGGGTCAGGGCGACGAGCTGCCGCTCCCCCGCCGAGAGCGACTCGCCCCGCTGCCCCGCCGCGGTGTCGATTCCGTCCGGCAGCCCCTCGACCCAGGCATCAAGGCCGAGTTCGGTCAGCGCCAACGCCACATCGGCCCGGCTGTGCGGTCCGCCGAACCGGATGTTCTCCAAGACCGAATCGTCGAACAGGAAGCCCTCCTGCGGCACCATGACGACGCGCGACCGCAGCGACGCGAACCGCACATCGCGCACATCCACGCCATCGAGCAGCACCGCACCGTTGCTCGGATCCATCAGCCGCGTCAGCAGCCGCGCGAAAGTTGACTTGCCCGAACCCGTTTCGCCGACGACCGCGATCCGGCTTCGGGGCGCTACATGCTCGGTGACCCCATGCAGCACCGGCTCACCGCCCGGATAGGCAAAGCTCACGTCCTCGAAATCGACGGTGATCGGCCCCCGCGGCAGGTCGACGCCACCCGCGCCGGGGTCGGCGACATCGGCCGGCGTGTCGAGCACCTCGATCACGCGACGCCAGCAGGCGACCGCATTCTGGAGCTCGTTGAGGATCTCGGTGGCCTGTTGCACCGGCTGCGTGAAGAGCCCGACGAGGAAGAGGTATGCCAGCAGCGCACCGAGCGTCATATCGCCGCGCGCTGCGAGCCAGGTCCCGACGACGAGCACCACGGCGACGGTGATTCCGCCGACGAATTGCCCCGCCGAGAAGGCGATCGATGACCGAATGTGCGCGGTGGTCGCCGCCTGCCGGTGGTCCTCGATGGCCGTGTCGAGGCGCCGGGCGGTGCGCTGCTCGACCCCGAAACTGCGGATCGTCGCCGCGCCAACGACCGACTCCGAGACCGCAGCCAGGACATCGCCGACCCGCTCGCGCACCTGGGTGTATGCCGTCCCGAGCGACCGCTGCATCCGCCGCACCACGATCAGCAGCGGGACGAAACAGCCCCACGTCACGGCCGCGAGCACCGGGCTGTAGAGCACCATGAGCACCGTCGCCAGCGTGATCTGCCCGAGGCTGACGATGAGCATGATCCCGCCGAATTGCACGAACTGGCTGATCGTGTCGACATCGGTCGTCACCCGCGCCACCATCGATCCGCGCCGCTCGGCATTCTGCGTTAGCACCGACAGGTCGTGAATATGCCGAAAAGCCTTGACCCGCAAGGTCGCCAGGCCGGATTCGGAGGCGGTGAAGAGGCGGACGTTCACGGCATACACCGCCAGCGCGGTGAGCACGACGACGACCGCCGCCATGGCCAAATAGCGGTAGACGAGGCCGGTGTCGGGTCCTCCCGCGGCGAGCAGCCCGTCGTCGGTGACCCGCTGCACAACCACGGGTATGACGACTCGCCCAGCCGTCGCGAGCACCGCCAGGACCAGGGTGACCCGCAGGCCGCGGGTCAGTTCCGGTGACAGCCGGATGCCGCGCCGCACCGTCCCCCAGGCGGTGGTGCGGACCGGGGCGCCTCCCGTCTCCGACGGCACAGCGGCAGCGCTCATCGCTCCCCTCCCGCTGCGATCGCCGCGTCATCTACCTGCTCCTCGTCGGAGGCGACGGCGGCGCGCTCGGCGGCCTCCCGGGCATACGCCGTGACCAGGTCGGTGTAGCCCTGACAGCGAGCGAGCAGCTCGGCGTGCGTTCCGCGGTCGACGAGCCGCCCCTGATCGAGGAAGACCACCTCGTCGGCGAGCGCGATCGTCGACATGCGATAGGCCACGACGAGCACAGTCATCCCGCCTGTCCCGGCGCCGAGGGCGGCAAGGATTGCCTGTTCCACCGTGGGGTCAACCGCGGATGTCGCGTCGTCCAGCACCAGCAGCCGGGGCTGGCGCACCAGGGCGCGCGCGAGCGCGAGCCGCTGACGCTGCCCACCGCTCAAGGTGGCGCCCCGCTCCCCAACTGTGGTATCGAGGCCGTCGGGCAGGTAGGCGACGAAGCCGTCAGCGTGCGCGGTGCGCAGCGCGCGCCATACGGTCTCGTCGGGGACCTCGGCGCCAAGGGTGACATTGCCACGGATCGTGTCGTCGAAGATGAATGTCCCCTGCGGCACCAGCGCCGCTTGGTCCGCGAGGGCACCGGGGGCCAGATCGCGCAGGTCGGTGCCGTCCAGCAGCACGCGTCCGCTCGTCGGGTCCATCAGCCGGATGAGGAGCGCCGAGAGCGTGGACTTGCCGGCGCCGGTCGGGCCGACGATCGCCACCGTCCGCCCGGCGGGCACGTCCAGGGTGATGTCCTCGAGGGCGGGTATGACGCTCGGTGCGCTGTACTCCCCCTGCGCGAGCGCGTAGTCGTAGCCCACGCCCTCCAGCCGCAAGCGCGCCCCAGGAGTCTGCCCCGCCAGGCGGGTCGGCCCGTGTCCCATCGATCCCTGGGCACTGAGCACGGCGTTGACGCGCTCCCAGCCGACGAGGGTGCGCGGCACCTCGCCGAGCACCCAGCCGAGGGCGCGGACCGGGAAGGCGAGGACGGAGATGAGGTATGCCAGTTGCACCAGTTCGGCGGTCGTCACCGCCCCGGAGGCGACGCGGCCGACGCCGATCCCGAGGACGGCGAGGGTGCCAAATGTGGGGATCGCCTCGATGATCGGGTCGAAGGTGCCGCGGGTTCGGCCGGCCGCGATGGCGGCGACCCGGAGCCGGTCGCTGACCTCGGCGAAGCGTTCGGTCTCCCGGGCTTCACGCCCCATGACTTTGACGAGCAGGGCGCCCTCGAAGGACTCGTGCGCCACTTCGGCCACCTCGGCCCGCAGCTGCTGAGCCTTGGTGACGCGCGCGCTCATTCGGCGCTGGAAGGCGGCATTGACCGCGAAGAGCAGCGGGAAGATCACCATGCCGACTAGCGCCAGCACCGGGTCGATCAGGAGCATCTGGATCAGGCCAGCGATGAGCATGACGATGACGCCGAGCGCCATCGGCAGCGGCATGAAGATGCCCCACGTCGCCTCGACATCGGCGTGCGCATTGGAGAGTAATTGCCCGGAGGGATGCCGGTGATGCCAGGCGAGCGGCAAGCGCAAGTATTGGCGCGTCACCAACCGGCGGTACTCAGCGCCGACATTGAAGACCGTGAACCCGCCGCCGATTCGGCGCAGCAGAACCCCGATCGTCGTCAGGAGCACGACCGAGCCGATCGTCGCCCCGATGATCAGTGCTCGCCGCCCGGTGAGGTGGCCGTCCGCGATGGCCGGCGTGATCTGGTTGGCCGTCACCCAGCCGACGGCCTGCGCCATCCCGGCCGTCATGACGCCATAGAGCACACTCCCGGCGACGGCGATGGCGAACAGCCGCGGTTGCGAACGGACACCGATGGCGACGACCCGTGCTGCCCGCCGGATCACCCGATCGGTGGCGGCGCCGTCCGCGAGGTCAGCGGTCGGCATACTCAGGAACCGGCATGCGCAGCCGTCACGCGATGCCCAACTTGCTCGACCACAGCGCGTCCACCGCGTCGTCGCTGCCGCGGCTGGTGATCTCCGCCTGGGCGCGCCGGCCGTATGCCGCGAGCACCAGTTCCCCGGGGGCGCCCTCGACCGCGACGCTGCCGCGCGGAGTGGCCGGCTTGGCAACGATCCGTCCTAGCGGCGAAATCAGTTCCGCACCAACGGAAGCGCGGCGGAACATCAGCTTCGCCATCCGGTCCAGTGCGGACCACAGGGCGCGCTGTTCGGCCTCGGGGATCACGCGGCGGTCGGTGCGCTCGCCGGCGCGCAGCACATCCTCGTGATGGACGTAGAACTCGATGAGGTTGACGAACTCATCGACCGGACCGAGGCGGGTGGGCGAATAGATCGGCGGGCCGGTCCGAACCGACTCCACGAGATCGGGCCAGGGCTGGTGCTTGATGGCGCGCACCTGCCGCTTCGCCGCGCCGCCGATAATCGGCAGCATCGGGCCGACGATCAGGTCGGGCCGGCCATCGCGGACGACCAGGTGGGTGGCCAGATCGGCGGTGGTCCAGTCGCCGCACAAGGTGGGGGCGTCGGGCCCGACCTCAAGAAAGGTGTCGCTGAGGGCCTCCCGCTCGGCCCGGGCGAATCGCGTCATGGTCCTATCCTGCCTGCACTTGGCGCACCGGATGACCGTGCGCGGCGATGGCGTCCTTGACCTGCGAGATGGTCAGGGTGCCGAAATGAAAAACCGAGGCCGCCAAGACCGCATCGGCACCCGCATCGAGAGCCTGCGCGAAATGCTCCGGTATACCAGCCCCGCCGCTGGCGATGATCGGGATCGAGACCTCGCGGCGCACCTGCTCGATGAGTTCGATATCGAAACCCTGCGTGGTGCCGTCGGCGTCCATGGAGTTCAGCAGGATCTCGCCAGCCCCGAGTTGCGCTGCGCGCGAACACCATTCGATCGCGTCCAGGCCGGCGCTCTGGCGGCCGCCGTGCGTGGTGACTTCGAAGCCTCCGACCGGCGCGCCATCTTCGCCAACGCGCCGCCGCACGTCCGCCGACAGCACGAGCACCTGGGCGCCGAAGCGGTCCGCAATCTCCGAGATGACCTCCGGCCGGTGGATCGCCGCGGTGTTGATGCCCACTTTGTCCGCGCCCGCCCGCAGCAGCTTGTCGACATCGTCGACGCTGCGCACTCCCCCACCGACCGTCAGCGGGATGAAGACCTGCTCGGCCGTCCGGCGAACTATGTCGTAGGTCGTCTCGCGCCCCCCGCTGCTGGCCGTCACATCGAGAAATGTCAGCTCATCGGCCCCCTGGGCGCCATACGCCGCCGCCAACTCGACCGGGTCGCCGGCGTCCCGCAGGTTCTCGAAGTTGACGCCCTTGACCACCCGCCCCGCATCAACATCCAGGCAGGGAATCACACGCGCCGCCAGAGCCATACGCCCGAGTTTATGCGCGGGGAGCGAGTCCCTCTTTTCTCTCCGGATGCCGAAAGCTTGAGGTTCGGGTGCCCTAGAAAGTCACCCGAACCTCAACTTTCCGGCATCCGGAGAGAAACAGCAGAGGAGCGCCGCCTACCAGCCGACCGCCTTCAGCACGGCCATGCCGACATTGCCGGGGGTGCGAATGGTTTCGCCGCCGCCGATGGCATAGGTCATCAGCGAGTTGGGGTTGCCCTTGGGGAAGGTGGCCTCGTCGAGGTGGCTGTAGCTGCTGCCCTGGCGCCACGTCAAGGGAGCATAGAGCTTGGCCGACTTACCGCCATTGGCCGAGCGCACCGCCGGGGTGTCGAAGTAGACGTTGTTGCTGCGCAGGGCGCTGCCCAACTGGGTGGAGTTGTCGGGCATCTTCCACAGCAGCGGGCTCGTTGCGGTGGAGCCGAGGCGGGTGTAGCGGTCATACGAGATGTTCTTGCCGCTGATCCGCACGGAGCCCAGGCTCCCGCTCACGCGGCCAGCGCCGAGGAATCCGACCCCATGGCCGAGTTCGTGCGCGACGACGGACTGGAAGTCGTACTTGCCGGCCGGGGCCGGGCCGGTGCCGAAGTGCCAGTTCGAGAAGTTGCTGCTGAAGCGTGCGACGACGTCGGGCGCTGAGTTCAGCTGCTTGCCGGACTTCTTGTTGGCGACCGCGTCGACATAGAGCACACCACCGATGTCCCAGGCGTATGACGGCCCGGCCGAGCCGAGGATGCCGCTGCCGAGGGGCTCCCAGCTGGCCTTGACGGTGATCGGAACGGAGCTGTTGAGCTTGCCAGCCCACATGTTGACCGCGCGTTGGAAGGCGGCCTTGGCTTCCGCCGAGAATCCCGTGTAGGTGACCACGAATTTCGCGGTCGGCGCGGCCTTGGCGCCGGCCGAGTCGTCGACGAAGCTCGGCACGCCGCCGAGCGGCCCCGCATAGACCGGGACCTGGGTGCCCGCGATCGGCCGCGGGGCCGGGGCGCTTGAGGCACCCGCCGGCACGGCGGCAAGACCGGTGGCGACCATCGTCAGGGCTGCCGCCCCGCTCAGGATCATGGTGGAACGACGCATGCTGATTCCTTCTCTCCACGCCGGGCCGGACCTCGGCCCCGGCGAAACACCGGATTCTCCCCTCCGAGAATCCAGGCGAGCAGACGCTAGCACCCGCTGGCCGGTTCCCCTGACTGCTGACGACCGCACCGTCCTTGCAGGTGAAGTCGCGACAATGGCCCGTGACTTCGACCGCCGCGACACCTCCTCGACCGCTCGCCGGACAGGGCCTGATCCTGCTCAGCGTCCTGGCCGTGGCGGCGAACCTGCGCGGCGTCATCGCCAGCGTTCCGCCGCTGACCAAGGAGATCGCGAGCGGGCTGGGCCTGGGGTCGGGCTGGATCGGCGCGCTCACGGCACTTCCGGTGCTGTGTATGGGGGCCTTCGCACCCCTCGCGCACCGTGCGGCGATCCGTTCTGGCGCAGCCACGCCCATCGCCGCCGGCATCGCCGCGATCAGTCTCGGGGCGGCTCTGCGGGGGCTGGGCGGGCATACCTCCGTGTATGCCGGCACCTTCCTCGCCGGAGTCGGGATCGCTGTCGTCGGCACTCTCCTCCCGGGACTGGTCAAGCATCTCTTCCCGCCGGAGCGGGCGGGGCTGGTCACCGGCGCCTACATGCTGGCGATGATGGGCGGCGCCGGCGTGGCATCGGCGGTCAGCGTGCCGCTCGCCGTCGCCCTCGGCTCGTGGTCGCATTCGCTCGCCCTCTGGGCGCTGCCGGCCGTCGCGGCTTTCCTTCTCTGGCTTCCGCTTTCGCGGCGCATCCATCATGACGCGCCAAGTCTCGACACCGACGACACGCCGGCGGACGTGCGCCTGCCGTGGCGGCATCCGACGGCCATCATCGTGACGACATTCCTCGCCCTGCAATCCTGGCAGTTCTACTCCTCGCTGGCCTGGCTGGCCCCGACCTTTGTCGATCACGGCTGGTCTGGCGAGCGCTCGGGCTACCTGCTGTCGGTCTTCACCGCGACCCAGATGGTCGCCGGATTCGCCGGGCCGGCTCTTGCTGATCGGATCCGGGACCGGCGGCTCCTCCTGCTTCCCGCGGCGGCCGCGATCGCCGCTGGGGATCTCGGTGTGCTGGTGGCTCCGGACGCGGCGCCGTGGCTGTGGGCGACCCTGCTCGGGGTCGGCCAGGGCGCGTCCTTCGCCGTGGGCTTGGTTCTGCTGGTGAGCTATGCCTCCTCCACCTCGGCCAGCGCCCGGCTGTCGGCGATGGGCCTGGGCGTCAGCTATGTCCTGGCCAGTTGCGGCCCCACCGTCATGGGGCTGGTGCGCGACGGCTTCGGTGGCTTCCGGAGCGTATGGGGAGGGCTCGCCCTTTTAGTGATCCTCCAGGTCGCGGCCGTGGCCCGGCTCCGCCCGGACCTTGAGCCCGTCGGCCACGGCTGAGCGGAGCGGGGCATCTGCACGCGAGCGGGGCTATAGCCCCGCTCCCAACCGCAAAGGCCGCTCGGCTCGGCAGAAACCCCGCTCGGCTCGGCAGAAACCCCGCTCGGCTCGGCCCACGGGAGTGGGGCCGCTATTCGGCGTCTAGGCCGACGACGTCCGGCCCTGATGCGCGTCGACCAGCGCAGCGAGTCGGGCCGCCTCGGCGACGCCCACCGGGCCGTCCGCGCGCTGGATCGCCATCACCGAGACGCTCTCCCCCTCGGCCATTTCGATCATCACCCACGGCTCGCCGCCGCCGAAGCGCACATCCTCGATCTCCGACCACGGCAAGGTCTGGGTGAGGATGAGGTTGCGCACGCGCAGCCCGTCCTCCTGCGGCCACGCCTTGATCAGCGCATAGCGCACCATCAGGGCGGCGATGGCCAGCCCGAGCGACCACACCATCAGCTTGTCCATCGGCCCCCACTTGCCGCCGACCTCCGGGCCAGGCAACAACAGCGCGATCACGCCCGCGAGAACCGTCGCGATGACACCGGAAATGATCGCCATCGCCCGCCCGCGCCGCGGGACGAAGGGCGCCTCCGCAGCAGGAGTCACAGCCGGCATGCGCTGATCTCGGTCACGAGGATGGCCCGCGCGCCAAGGTCATAGAGCGCATCCATCACCCGATTCGTCTGCGAGCGCGGCACCATCGAGCGCACCGCCACCCACTCGGGATTCTGCAGCGGCGAGACCGTCGGAGACTCCAGGCCGGGCGTCAGCGAGCAGGCCTTCTCCACCAGCGAGGCCGGGCAGTCATAGTCCATGAGGACGTAGTGCCGCGCCGTGACCACCCCTACGAGCCGCCGCCGCACCGTCTCCACCGCGGCGGTTTGTTGCGTCCCCGGCCGGCGTATGAAGACCGCCTCCGACCGCAGGATCGGCTCGCCAAAAGGCTCCAAGCCCTGGGCTCGCAGCGTGGTCCCGGTCTCGACGACATCGGCGATGACATCGGCAACCCCGAGGGTGATGGCCGTCTCGACAGCCCCATCGAGCCGCACAACATCCGCCTGCACCCCGGCCTGGGCCAGGTGCTTGGCCACGAGCCCGGGGTATGACGTGGCCACCCGCCGGCTGGAGATCCCCGCGACCTCGGTCACTTCACCGGGGCGGGCGGCATACCGGAAGGTCGAGGCACCGAAGCCGAGGGCCATGACCTCCTCGGCACCGGAGCCGGCATCGAGGAGCAGGTCGCGGCCGGTGATGCCGGCGTCGACAGTCCCCGAGCCGACATAGACGGCGATATCACGCGGGCGCAGATAGAAGAACTCGACCCCATTGTCCGGGTCGGTGACGATGAGTTCCTTGGGGTCGCGGCGGGTGCGATAGCCCGCCTCTTTGAGCATGTCGATGGCGGACTCGGCGAGCGAGCCCTTGTTGGGGACGGCGAGGCGCAGCATACGAAAGTCGTTCCTAGAGATAGCTGTAGACGTCGTCGGGGGTCAGCCCGGTGGCCAGCATGAGGACTTGCAGGTGATAGAGGAGTTGGCTGATCTCCTCGGCCGTCTTGTCCTTGCCTTCGTATTCGGCGGCCATCCAGACCTCGGCCGCCTCTTCGACGATTTTCTTGCCGATCATATGGACGCCCGCGTCCAAGGCCGCCACGGTCCCGGACCCGGCGGGCCGGGTGGCCGCCTTGTCCGCCAGCTCGGCATACAGCTGATCGAAGCTCTTCACGTGCACCAAGAGTACGGGGGCGGGCCGAGTAGGCCCGCCCCCGTCCATGCCAGCCGCGCGCGCTCAGACTGTGACGCGGTCCTCGACGCGATCCGCGGTGCCCGCGGCGCGGCTGGCCTTGACCCACTGGCTGAAGCCGTAGAGCACGAAGAGGCCGTAGAAGCTGTACATCACGGCCGTCGGGACGTAGTCCGTGGCGAAGCCGAGCGGGACGCCGACGAGGTCCACGCCGATCCAGGCCAGCCAGAACTCGTTCCAGCCGCGCGCCATCGCGAAGGTCGCGATGATCGAGCCGACGAAGATCCAGGCATCGCACCAGTAGAACCACCACTGCGGCTGCCAGTAGGGATTCGGCGCGGCATTCCACAGCGCGACGAAGACCTGATGCACCAAGACGGTGCCGAGCAGCCAGAGCGCGACCATCGCATAGCGCTCCTTGGTGCTCGCCCAGCGCGGGGTGATGGCCGGGGCGGCGTTGTCGACGCCGCGGCGCTTGCGGCTCTCGTTCCAGCGCCACCAGCCATAGATGCTCGTGACGATGAAGAAGACCTGCCGGCCCGCCTGTCCGAAGAGCGGGATGCGCTCGTCGGCCGCGAAGAGCGCGCCGAGGTAGACGAAGAACAGGATGATGTTGGCGCTGATCCCGACCGGCCAGGCCCAGACCCAGCGCTTCATCCCGAGGTATGCCGAGGCGAATCCGATGAGGATGCCGATGACTTCGAGCCCGTGGACCGAATAGGAGCCGACGGGGATGGTCCAGTCGATCAGTCGCTGGAAGATATTGCCGGTCGCGGCATCCGCGGCGGCGAGAGTGGTGATCATTGGTGTTCGTCCTTGGAAGTTCGATTGAGCACGGACGAACTCCGGGGACATTGCACACCGGGCACCCGCGCGGTCCACGCGGACGTGGGCCACGGCATACCCGCCGTACGTGCTGCCTACCATCCGGACTTTCACCGTCGGTCCTGGAGTTTCACCAGGTCAACCGCTGACTGGCTGCCAGCGGGTCGTGGACTATCACCACCGGTTCGGAATTGCACCGACCCCGGAGCACGTGGGGCCAGTATGCCGCAGCCTCCCCCTCCCGCCGCATGGCGGTGGTCACAGCTGCCGTTGCCTAGCTATTCCGGTGGCGCACCCGCCCGCCGGGGTGGTCCCATCAGGGTATGACGATCCCCACCGCCGAGGACTGGCGCGCCCTGGCCCGCAGCGCACCGTGGCTCTGGCAATCCGTCGAGTTTGAGCTGACCTGGTCGAGCTGGTCGATGGTGGCCACGCTCGACACGCCGCTCCATGCCTGGCTGCGCCGCCCGGGGGATGTGCGGGTCGAGATGCCGGAAGGCGAGATCGCGATCGAGCGGCGCGGCTGGCTCGGGCCCCAGCCGCCGGACCGTCCGCATACGCGGCGCCCGGACGGCCTGGTGCTGACGCGCACCTTGGCGACGGACGGCGACGACCACGGCCTGTACTTCCACAACTACTACTGGCTCGCTCTCCTGGACCCGCAGGAGCTGGCCGACGGCGTGAACTACGCCGGTGACGTGCCAATCACCCTCCCTGGCACGGACATTCGCGATGTCATGGTCACCGAGCGTTTCGGGCGCACCACCTGGTGGGCCACCGTCGCGCCGATCGAGCACTACTACCCTCGCTGCTCGTGCTGCGCCATGCTGCCCGGACCGATCGCCAATCGGCTGGAGTATGGCGAGGCCGGCCCGCCGGCATACCTCGGGGACCGGACCTACCCGGCTCAATGGCTCGTCGGACTCGATCTCGAGACCGGCCTGCCGGTCAGCCTCTCCCCCGCGCCGGGCGAGACCGCTGGCGACAGCCACTCGATGCGGATCCTGGCGGTCGACGAGCCGATGGCCGACTCGCTCTTCACCTGACCGGTCGGGGCGGGAACGAGTTGCAGAAGTCGCGCGTCCACGGCGTGTGCCGTCGCCGTCAGCCATTCGCTCCGCCACCGCGAGCCGTCGAATTATCGTGCAGCAGATCGCCTTCGGCGTGCCCCTGCTCGCGCTGGGCGCGGGTTTGAGTGCCTGCTCCACGAGGCCCGCAGCAGCGGCTGAGGTCTTGCGCGGCACGGCGAGTCGTGCCACGTTCACGGACGCCTAGGCGCGTGCTGGGGCGGCGGGTCTGCGGCAATTCGGGTCCGCGGTCTTGGCCGACCTGTTGTCGAAGCAGAAGGGAAATCTCGCGATCTCGCCGGCCTCGATCGCCATCGCCCTCGGAATGACCGTCAATGGTGCGCGGGCACCACGGCCGCGCAGATGCTCGACGTCTTGCGGCACGGGGACCTCGCGACGACCAATGCGCACCTCGGCGCCGTCGTTGCTTCTCTCGCCAAGAAGGCGGGCCGCTTCACACCACAGGGCGCGGAGCCCTACGAGATTGTCCTGACCTTCGCGAATTCGCTCTGGCCGCAAGCGAAGTACCCCATCGAGCAGCCCTTCCTCGAGGCGATGGCGCGCCGGTATGGCGCCCCCGTCCACACCGTCGACTACGGTCAGCCCGAGGCCGCCCGGCGAGCGATCAATGGCTGGGTGAGCGAGGAAACCGACTCCCGCATTCCGGAGCTCATTCCTGAGGGGCTCTGGATGACAAGACGCGTTTGGTGCTCGTGAACGCGCTGCGGTTCGTGGCGCAGTGGGCCGATCCGTTCAAGACAGCGGATACTGGCGACCGCGAGTTCACCCGCGAGGACGGCTCCCGCGTTTCGGTGCCGATGATGAGCGGATCGCCCAACGGGTCCGCATACCTCTCGGGCACCGGGTGGGAGGCGATCCGGATGTCGTACCACGGCGCGGAGTTAGCGATGACGTTGGTGAAGACCGCCGATGCGGGAGCCGCGGCGCACGCGGAATGGCTCAGCGCTGGTGGCTTGGACCATCTCACGACAGCAGAGGCCGGGCACGGCGCACGAATCGTGCTGCCGCGCTGGACTTTCCGATCGCCCAGCAGACTCAATGACACCTTAACTCGCCTCGGGATACCGGACGCCTTCGACGACACCCGCGCCGACTTCTCCGGCATCACGCGCGCCGAGCGGCTCAAGATCGCGGCGGTGCTGCACGAGGCGTATGTCGCGGTGGACGAGGTCGGCACGGAGGCCGCCGCCGCCACCGCGGTCGTGATCGCCCTGTCGATGGGGAGCGCGGGGCCGCCGCGTGAGGTCGTCTTCGACAGGCCCTTCTTGTTCGTCATCCACGACACCGCGACGAACGCTCCGCTCTTCGTCGGGCGGGTGGCGGATCCGTCAGCCACCTGACGCTGCTTCCCAGGTGGGCCGGGGCACCTTCGGCACAATGGCCGGATGCGCCTAGTCCTCATCCGTCACGGTCAGTCCGGCAATAACCTGCTCTGGCAGCAGACCGGCGAGTCCACGGGTCGCCACCCCGACACCCCTCTCACCGAGCGCGGCCACGAACAGGCGAGCAAGCTCGCCGACGCCATCGCTGCCGGCGTCCTACCCTGGTCGATCGACGCGATCTACACCAGCCTGATGACCCGGGCCGTGCAGACGGCGGCGCCGATCGCCGACGCCGTGGACTTGCCCCTGCACCACCTCGACATTTTCGAGACCTCGGGACCCTTCGACGAGGACCCCGACACCGGCGATCGCTGGCCGCACCCGGGCGCGTCCCGCAGGGAGTTGCTCACCTTGTACGCCCGGCTGCAGCTCGCCGACGAGATCGATGAGCAGGGCTGGTGGCGCGGTGAGGTGGAACAGCTTGACGCCGTCCTCGACCGAGCAAAGACCGCCATTGACGCTGTGCGACAACAGCATCCGAGCGATTCAACAATCGCTCTCGTCACGCACGGGCACTTCACGCAATACCTCCTGATGGCCTTCCTGCGCATCGAGCAGATCGGCGGGTGGATCGATATCGACAACACGGCCGTCTCGCTGCTCCACGAGGACCCCCGCTGGCCCGACACGCCCATTGCCACGCGGATCAACTGGACACCGCACCTGCGCGAGGACGAGCGGACAACCTGACGCGGGTCATCCGCCCGATGCATCAGTCGACGACGATCCCGAAGGCGGACAGCAAGCCACCGGCCCCGGAAGCCTCGACGCGCAAGCCCTTGACCTTCACGTCACGCACATCGAGCGCATAGTTCACCGCGCCGATGAGCGAGGCGTCCCGCAGGTCAGCGCCAGCAAAGCTTGCCCCCGACAAGTCGCTTCCCGCGAAATCCGTTCTGCGCAGGTCACATTCGCCGAAGTCGGCGTCGAGCAGCCGGCAGCCGTGCCAGGACGAGCTAGTCAACCCCAGGCCGTGGAAGCTTGCATAGTCCATGCGACAGTGCTCGAACGCGAAGGCTGACGAGATCGCGCCGGCATGCGCGAGCGCGAAATTGACGCCCATCAGCCGAGATTCGACGAAGCGGCACTCCCGGAAGGTCGAATCGGTCACGCTGGCGCGCGCCAGGTCGATGCCGGTGAAGGTGCACTCGGTGAACGTGCAGCCGAGCAGGAGAGCGCCGGCGAGCACTCCGCCGTCAAAGGCGCACCCGTCGAACTCGACACCGCGCACCTCCTCCCCCGCGACCATCGACCCGACAAGCTGTTGGTCCGTGAGGTATGCCGCCACGCCGACCTCGTCCAGCAGCCGCGTCACCACGTGGTCACCGTCAGTGCGCGTGGCCCGCGACGAGCGCACGCAGCGTCGCGATATTCGCCGAGGCCGACTCGGCGTTGTAGACCGCGGAACCCGCGACAAAGACATCCGCTCCGGCGTCCGCACACTCTTCGATCGTCCGGGCGGAAACACCACCGTCGACCTGGATCCACACCTCGCCGCCGTACCTCCTCACGGCCTCGCGAACCTCACGAACCTTCGGCATCTGATCGGACATGAAGGCCTGACCACCAAAGCCCGGCTCGACCGTCATGACGAGCACCATGTCGAGTTCGGGCAACAGATCGGCATACGGCCCGAAAGCGGTTCCCGGCTTGATCGCCATCGACGCGCGTGCTCCGGCGGCACGCAGATTGCGTGCCAGCGCAATGGGATTCGCGGCCGCCTCGATGTGGAAGGTCACCGACGAAGCCCCCGCTTCGGCATACATCGGAGCCCACCGGTCCGGGTCTTCGATCATCAGGTGCGCGTCGATCGGCGCCGGGCTGACTTGAGCAAGCCGCTCCACGACCGGCAACCCGAGCGTCAGGTTGGGGACGAAATGCCCGTCCATGACATCGACATGCGCCCAATCGGCGCTCGCGATGGCATCCAACTCCGCTTGCAGGTTGGCGAAGTCCGCGGACAGGATGCTGGGCGAGATCTGCACGGCCGCAAGCGTATCCGTCACGCGCGCTTGCGCAGCACAGCCAGGAACATGCCATCGGTGCCGTGCACGTGGGGCCAGAGTTGGACAGCCGGCCCCGAGCCCATCGTCCCCGCCCACCCGAAAGTCACGGCCTCGACCACCGGGCGGGCGTCCACCTGCTCGATATCCGGGCGCTTCTTCAGGACATCCCCGACGACGAAGGTGGTCTCCGCGAGGTGCGGGCTGCACGTCGCATACACCGCAACCCCGCCAGGAGCGAGCGCGTCGAGCGCGCTGCCGAGGAGTTCGCGCTGGAGCACCCCGAGGGCGGCCAGATCCCCCGGGGTCCGGCGCCACCGCGCCTCGGGACGCCGGCGCAGGGCACCGAGGCCCGTGCAGGGAGCATCGATGAGGATCCGGTCGTATGCCGCCGGCTCGTCCTCGCCGATCTCCCGACCGTCGCCGGTGCGCACCTCGATCTTTGAGTCGCTCTTTGCGGCTCGGTCCATGGCGGCACCAAGAGTCTGCGCGACGAGCTCGGCGCGGTGGGGCGTGATCTCGTTGGCCACCAGGTCGGCGCCACGCTCGATGGCCAGCGCGGCGAGGAGGCCGGCCTTGCCACCCGGACCGGCACAGAGGTCCAGCCAGCGCTCGTGCTGAGAGCCGGATTCGATCGGGGCCGCCGCGAGGGTCAAGGCCACGACCTGACTGCCGGCATCCTGCACGGCCGCGCGACCGTCGCGGACCGCTGCTAGGGCGCCGGGATCGCCGCCGGGAAGCAGAGCCGCCGTGGCGACGTGCGGATGCACGATCGCCCCCTCGCCAACGAGGTCGTCGACGGTCACCAGGCCGGGCCGGGCGACGAGGTTGACCTCGGCGGGGACATTGTCGATCGCCAGCAGCCGGTCGAGGTCGGCGTCGATGGTCACCTTGTCGGATGCGCCGTGACCCAGGAGCGCTTGACGCAGCGCCTTGGCGATCCACTCCGGGTGCGAGTGCCGTGCGGCCAGACGATTCGTCACCTCACCATCGGTAGGCGTGATCGCCTCCAGCCACGCGTCGAGGTCCCGCTCACTGATCCGGCGCATCACGGCATTGACCAAACCGGCAGCCCCGGCACCATTGACCTGCCGGGCCAACGCAACGGTGGTGTCGGCAGCCGCGTGGACCGGCACCCGCATACCCAGCAATTGGTGCGCGCCGAGCCGCAGCGTGTCGAGCACTCCCCCGTCGATCCGGGCGATTGGCCGGTCGGCGGCAATCTCGATGATCGCGTCGTAGACACCGCGCAATCGCGTTGCGCCATAGGTCATTTCGGTGGCGAATGCCGCATCGCGGCCGCGCAAGCGCCGCCGCCGCAGCTCGTGTGGGAGTTCGAGATTGGCGTAGCCGCCGTCAGCAACCCGGCGCATCACGGTGTATGCCGCGAGCCGCGCCGGATCGCCCGTCCGGCCCCGCTCGCTGGGGCGGGTGGCCGAGCGCCCGCTGCGGTCCGGCCGCTGACGGTCCTCGCCACGCGTGTCTTGGCGCCGCCTTGGGCCGCCCGATCCCTCATCCACGAGGCCCGAGCCTAACCAGGTCGAGGTGTCGTTCCGTTATCGGCGTGGCGCGTGGGAACCGATACATACTCGGTATACGTTGAGCTGTGCACATCGGAACCGGGAGGTTGACGTGACGACCACGAGCGACGAGATCGAACTGCGCGATCCCTACGCGAATGCCTACAACCCGGCCGCCGAGCGCCAGGTGACCTCGACCTTCGGCGCGCCGCGACGCCGGCGCGAGCGCAACAAGCTGCTCGCCACCATCGCCCTCATCGGCGTGCCGCTGCTGGCGATGGGCGGCATCGGCGCGGCGACGATCAATAGCTACCACCACGCCTTGGAGGAGCGCGCCGCACAGGACGCTCCCGCTACCCAGCCGTCCGCCGCGGATGTCACGCCGACGGGCGCGGATGCCGAGCTGATGTCTCACGCCCCCACGGGCAGCGATGTGGGGACTGAGGGCCTCTCGCCGGCGCTGACCCGCGCCATCACGCGAGCGCGCGAAGCAGCCGCGGCCGATGCCGTCACGATCAACATCGTGTCGGGCTATCGCACGGCGGCAACCCAGCAGCGACTCTTCGATGAGGCCATCACCAAGTATGGCTCGGCCGAGGTCGCCAGCCGCTGGGTGCTCCCGCCGGACAAGTCTGAGCACGTGAAGGGCGGGGCGGTCGATGTCGGGCCGTATGCCGCCGCGAAGTGGTTGGAAAAGAATGGCGTGAAGTTCGGCCTGTGCCGCCGCTACGCCAATGAGTACTGGCACTTCGAGGTGCTCGCGCCCGCCAAGGGCCAAAAGTGCCCGGCTCTGGAAGCCAACGCCGCCGGCCAGTAAACCGCGCTGCTGGCGTCTCTCAGGCGCCGAGCCGTTCCCCGGGTCCCGGACGTATGCCGCGGGCCCAGTCCGCGGCCGGCATCGGCTTCTTGCCAAGAGCTTGCAGCTGGCCGAGCACGACGGGGCCGGTGGCAGTTCCCGCCTCGACCTGGCTCTTGGTGACACGCAATTCGCCCGGCGCCAGTGACCCCGCCACGGCCCCTTCACCGACAGCCGCGATCGTGACCGGTCCGAGCTTCAGGCGCTCGCCGCGGAAGGTCGTCCACGCGCCGGGGGCGGGGGTGCATCCGCGGATGCGACGATCAATCGCCATTGCCGGCAGGGCGAAATCGATCCGCGCATCCTCGACGGTCAACTTGGGTGCGTGACTGACACCCTCGGCCGGCTGCGGCACAGCCACCAACTCGCCGGAGGCGATGCCGTCCACGGTGGCCAGCAGCAGGCCCGCTCCTGCGTCGGCGAGGCGTCCGAGCAGGTCGCCGGAGGTGTCTGTCGGTCGCACCGTCTCGGTGAGCGTTCCGAAGACCGGGCCGGTGTCTAGGCCTGCCTCGATCTGGAAGGTCGAGGCGCCGATGATCTGATCGCCCGAGATCACGGCATGCTGGACCGGGGCCGCGCCGCGCCATGCCGGCAGGAGCGAAAAGTGCAGGTTGACCCAGCCTTGCCGGGGCAGGTCCAAAGCGGCTTGCGGGATGAGGTTGCCATAGGCGACGACGGGACAGAGGTCGGGCGCGGCCGCCGACAACCGATCGAGGAAGTCGGGGTCTTTCAGGCGCAGGGGCTCCCAGACCTCGATGCCCAACTCCATCGCCCGCGCCTTGACTGGCGACGGGACCATGCGCCGCCCGCGGCCCGACGGCGCATCGGGTCGTGTGATGACGGCCACCACCTCGTGCGCCGAGCCGACGAGAGCATTCAGGGACGGCAGGGCGACCTCGGGAGTCCCCGCGAAAATCAGCCGCATCACAGGCCCAATCCGAAGGTCGAGTGGGGCGAGACCTTGACGGTCGGCGCTCCGTCGGCTCCCCAGTCAGCCTCGCGAATCGCCTTCATCGCCAGCTTGCGGGTTTCCCGGTCCAACCGGTCGATGAAGAGCACCCCGTCGAGGTGATCGGTTTCGTGCTGGATCGCCCGAGACAACAATTCGCTGCCCTCGAGGAAGACCGGCTCGCCCCACATGTTTTGACCGCGCGCCACGACATTGAGGGCGCGCTTGGTGTCATAGCGAAGCTCCGGGAAGGAGAGGCAGCCCTCGGGGCCGTCCTGCTCCTCCTCGCCGAGGACCAGGTCGGGATTGATCAAGTGCCCGACGATGCCGTCGACGCAGTACGTGAAGACGCGCAGCGATACCCCGATTTGCGGTGCCGCCAGCCCCGCACCGGGAGCGTCGAGCATGGTCTCGGTCAGGTCGGTGACGAGTGTGCGCAATTCTTTGTCGAAGTCGACGACTTCACTCGCCCGAGTCCGCAGGACAGGATCACCGAAGAGTCGGATGCGCTGAATCGACACCGGTCGAGTCTAGATGTCCGGCAGTTCTACGCCCCGCCCCGGCATGACACCGACCGTGCTCGCTGCGGAAGCGACCATCAGTTCACATCGGCCACCCCCATCCGCACGCGCAGGGTGTCGGTCTCCTTACGCGCGCTGCGCTCCGCCCGCACCTGTCGTAGAACGGTGGCGAGGGCATCGACATCCTGCGGCCGCGCGCGTAGGAGCAAGCGAAATGGCACCACGAGACCGAGATCACCCGAATCCCCGCCGCCCGCTCCGGAGCGACCCACCCCGGCCGCCGGCCCCACACCAGGCAGCCGCGTCGGGCCGTATGCCGTCACGCCTGCCGGCAAGCCCTCCCGCGTCGCGATGGCCTCCAGCGCGCCCCGCGTGCCGACAACCTCGGCGAAGATGTCCGCCGGCGGCAGGTGCAAAAGCCGCCGCTCCGCCAACTCGCCCGCCGCGAGCCACGCCGCATCCCACCGGATCAGGGCCTCGAGAGCCGGCGCAGTGGTCCCCGGCGAGACACCCGTCACCACGACCATCCCTCCCGCCGCAGCCGGCCGGACCAGCGCCGCGGCCGCCATCCAGCGGCGCAATGCCTCGGGCGCGGCGTCGAGGGCCGGCCGGTCGAGCAGCGCCCAGGCATCAAGGAGGAGGGCGGCGGCATACCCACCCTCGGCGACTGGCTCCGCACCTGGGGTGCTGATCACCAAGGCCGGTCGACCAGGCACCGACGCGAGGACCGCGTCACCGCCGGACGTCATGACCGGCACACCAGGGAACGCCCGGCCCAACTCCTCGGCTGTGCGCCGCGCACCGACCACCAGCGACCGCAGCCGAGTCCCGCCACATTCCGGGCACTCCCACTCCCTGGCGGCGCTGCCGCACCACCGGCAGCTCGCCACCTGCCCGCCACCGGACAGCGCGAGTGGTCCATGACACGCCGTGCAGCGAGCCCGGGCCCGGCACTGTTGGCACGCCAAGGACGGGACATATCCACGCCGCGGCACCTGGATCAGCACTGGCCCGCGTTCCAGGGCAGCCTTGGCCGTGCGCCAGGCCAGGGTTGGCAGCCGGGCCGATGTCGCCGCGGGATCGCGCTCCCGCTCCGTCTCCTCGCCGGCGATGACGACGCGAGGAGCATTGTCCCGCAACGCCTTTCGTGGCGCCACGATCGGCTGCAGCACGCCCGCCTCGACCAGCGATTCGTCGGCGACGCTGCGGGCATACGCACCAAGGAGCAGCGAGCAGCCCTCGATCCGCGCCCGGTTGGCGACGACATCCCTCGCATGCGGATAGGGCGCGCGGGGCTCGTCATACAGATCGTCCCCGTCGTCCCAGACCGCGATGAGCCCGAGATCGGGCATCGGGGCATAGGCCGCCGCCCGTGTCCCGATGACGACGGGCACGTGACCACGAAGCACCTTCAACCACGCGGTATACCTCGCCTGCGGCCCCTGATCCGCGCTGAGCCGCACATGCCGGCCCGGCCCGAGCACCCCGCCCACCGCGGCGTCCAGCCGCTCAAGGTCTCGATGGTCCGGCACCACGAGCAGCGCACCCCGCCCACCCGCAACACACGCGGCCGCCGCCGCCGCAAAGGCAGCGGGCCAATCACGGGCCGGATCCCCCGCGACCGGCAGCGCCGACCACACCGCACCGACCGCGGCCCCGTCCCTCACGTGCTCGAGAAAGGCCGATCCGCCACGGTAGTTCGCCCACGCGCCATCCCCCAGCGCCGCCACCGGCAAGGGGTCCAGCGCCGGCGGCTCCATGGCCAGCGCCTTCTCGGCCCGCGCGTGTCGCGGCGGGATCGCCAGGCGCAGCACATCGCCCGTCACCCCGGCGTGTGTCGCCGCCAGATCACGAGCCAGCTCCAATATCGGCGGGGTCAACACCGCCTCCCCCGCCACCACCGACTTCAGCGGCGCCAACCGGCCATCGTGCTCCGCTTCGGCCCGCCGCTCCACGACATACCCACGCAACTCCTGCCCAGCGAACCGGACGTTCACTCGCACCCCGGGCTGCGCGAGCTCGTCGAGGTCGGGAGGCACGGCATACTCGAAAACCCGGTCTAGGTGCGGCAATCCGCTCTCGACGAGCACGGCCGCAACGGGACGCGCGACGTCAACCGGCGGCACGGCAGAGGGCACGGAGGTCTCCCCCGTGCCCTCGATGCTCGGCCGCTGCGTCATACCCACCGAATGTAGTCGGCGGGTCCGACAGGCCTCAGCCGGCGACCGCGCGCTGCAATTCCTCGACCCGGTCGGTGCGCTCCCAGGTGAAGGCGTTCTCGACGCCTTCTGCCGAGGTCCGGCCGAAGTGACCATAGGCCGCGGTGGGCAGGTAGATCGGGCGCAGCAGGTCCAGGTCATCGATGATCGCGGCGGGCCGCAGGTCGAAGACGGAGGTGATCGCGGACTGGATCTTCTCGACGGGCGCGCTTTCGGTGCCGAAGGTCTCGACATACAGCCCCACCGGCTGCGCCTTGCCGATCGCATAGGCGACCTGCACCTCGCAGCGGCGCGCGAGGCCAGCCGCGACGACATTCTTGGCCACCCAGCGGGTCGCGTAGGCCGCGGACCGGTCGACCTTCGACGGGTCCTTGCCGGAGAAGGCGCCGCCGCCGTGGCGAGCCATGCCGCCATAGGTGTCGACGATGATCTTGCGGCCGGTCAAGCCGGCATCGCCCATCGGGCCGCCGATGACGAACTTGCCCGTGGGGTTGATGAGGCTGCGGTATGCGGAGGTGTCCAGCTCGGTGCCCGCCGCGGCGAGGTCCGCCAGCACCGGGGCGATCACGTGCTCCTCGATGTCCGGGCCGAGCAATTCCTCCAGCGAGATCCCGTCAGCGTGCTGGGTGGAGACGACGACGGTGTCGAGGCGGACGGCGCGGTCACCGGCATACTCGATCGTGACCTGCGTCTTGCCGTCCGGGCGCAGGTAGGCGACGGTGCCGTCCTTGCGCACGGCCGTCAGGCGCTCGGCGAGGCGGTGCGCGAGATAGATCGGCAGCGGCATCAGTTCGGCGGTGTCATCGCAGGCATAACCGAACATCAGACCCTGGTCGCCGGCGCCCTGTTTGTCGAGCGCGTCGACGGTGCCGGTGCGCGCCTCATAGGCATCATCGACGCCCTGGGCGATATCCGGGCTCTGCTGACCGATCGAGATCGACACCCCACAGGAGTTTCCGTCGAAGCCCTTGGTCGAGGAGTCGTACCCGATGCGGGTGATGCGGTCGCGCACGAGGCGGGGAATCTCGACATACGCCTCCGTGGAGACCTCGCCGGCCACGTGCACGAGGCCGGTGGTGACCATCGTCTCGACGGCCACGCGGCTGCGCGGGTCCTGCTCGAGCATGGCGTCGAGGATGGAGTCGGAGATCTGGTCGCAGATCTTGTCCGGGTGGCCTTCGGTGACCGATTCGGATGTGAACAGGCGGGCAGCGGACACCCTGGCTCCTTCAGCGGCTGGTGATGGTGCGTCGCGGGCGCCGGGGTCGGCGGGACGCGCGAACTGCTGGTGATGCTATGTCGCGGCGTCGGCGCACCGGATCAGTGACCACGCCCGAGACGTGGTCAGGCCATGACCTTGATAGCGAGGTTGAGGATCGCGTCGGCGATCTCATCCTTGCTGGCCGGGCCGGCATCGAGGCCGGGCTGACCATCGCCGCGCAGGATGTGCACGGTGTTCTCGTCCTGGCCGAAAGTCTTTTCGGCGCCGACCTCATTGACGACGAGCAGATCGCAGCCCTTGCGGGCCAGCTTCTCGGCACCCAGTTCCAGCACCGAGCGTCCGGGCTCGCCGGTTTCGGCGGCGAAGCCGACGATGACGGGTTTGGTCGCCTCGCCGCGGTCGGCGACGAGTCCCGCGAGGATGTCGGGATTGCGCTCCAAGGCGATCATCGGCGCCGCCTCAGGGTCGGCCGCGTCATGGGTCTTCTTGATCTTGTTCTCGGCGTATGCCGCGGGCCGGAAGTCCGCGACCGCCGCCGCCATGATCACCAGATCGGCCCAGCCGACGTCCTCGCGCACCGCCTGCTGCATCTCCAGCGCGCTCTCAACCCGCTCGATCTCAACGCCCTCGGGAGTCGGCAGGCTGACATTGGCGCTGATCAGCCGCACGAGAGCGCCACGCGCGGCCGCCCGGGCGGCGAGGGCATACCCCTGCTTGCCCGAACTGCGATTGCCGAGGAAGCGCACCGGGTCCAGCGGCTCCCGCGTCCCGCCGGCCGTGATGAGCACCCGCCAGCCGGTGTAATCCCCGGGCGCCGCCGTCTCCCATTTCTCTCCGGATGCCGGAAAGTTGAGGTTCGGGCGACTTTCTAGGCCACCCGAACCTCCAGTTTCCGGCATCCGGAGAGAAATGTGTGACGCGTGGGACTCGCCCCGAGCGGCCAGCAGGTGGGCGCAGACGGCGTAGATGGCCTCGGGCTCGGGGAGGCGGCCAGGGCCGGTGTCGGCGCCGGTCAGGCGCCCCGAGGCCGGGGGTATGACGTGTGCTCCCCGCTCGATCAGCGTCGAGACATTCGCTTGGGTGGCCGGGTGCTCCCACATCTCGGTGTGCATCGCGGGCGCGAAGACCACGGGGCAGCGCGCGGTGAGCAGGGTGTTGGTCAGCAGATCGTCAGCCAGCCCGGCGGCGGCGCGAGCCAGCAGATCGGCCGTCGCCGGCGCCACCACGACCAGATCGGCGCTCTGGCCGATCCGCACGTGCGGCACCTGCTCGACCGCACTCCATACATCGGTGTGCACGGGCTTGCCCGACAGGGCAGCCCATGTCGGCTCACCGACGAAGTTCAGGGCGGCGGCCGTGGGGACCACAGTGACGCTATGGCCGTTCTCGGTGAACAGACGCAGCAGCAGCGCCGCTTTGTAAGCGGCGATGCCGCCCCCGACTCCGAGAACGATGTTCACGAGGCGTGTGCGCCGATCAGGCGTCGACGGGCTCGGAGGTCAGCATGTGCTCGTTGATCTCGCGCAGCGCGATCGAGAGCGGCTTCTCGTGCATCTGAGAGTCGACGAGCGGCCCGACATACTCCAGCAGGCCCTCTTGGAGCTGGGAGTAGTAAGCGTTGATCTGGCGGGCCCGCTTGGCGGAGTAGATGACCAGGGCGTACTTGCTGTCGGCGTGCTGCAGCAGGTCGTCGATGGGCGGGCTGGTGATCCCGGTGGGGTTCGGGAGGGTTCCGGACACAGTGACTACCGTCTCACTCGATTACGGGGGAATCCATCAATGATACGAGTTCGCGGGCCGCGCGCTCGACATCATCGTTGACGATGACCACATCGAACTCCCGGACGGCGGCCAGTTCGACCCGCGCGGTGTCCAGTCGACGCTCGCGTTCGGCCTCGGATTCGGTGCCCCGGCCGACGAGGCGGCGCACCAGTTCTTCCCAATTCGGCGGGGCCAGGAAGACGAAGAGCGCCTCGGGCATGGTCTGGCGCACCTGCCGAGCGCCCTGCAGGTCGATCTCCAGCAGGGGTGAACGGCCCTCGGCAATCGCCGCCAAGACCGGACCGCGCGGGGTCCCGTATTTCGCCCGGCCGTGCACGACCGCCCACTCCAACAGCTCGCCCTCGGCGAGCATCCGCTCGAACTCGGCATCGTCGACGAAGTGATAGTGCACGCCATCGATCTCGCCCGGCCGCGGCGGCCGGGTTGTCGCCGAGACCGAGGGCCAGACGGAGGGCACCTGCTCTCGGATGTATGCCGACACGCTCCCCTTGCCGACGGCCGTCGGCCCGGCCAGCACGGTCAGGCGCCCCGAAGTCATGGGGTCAGTGTATGAAGTGCCGGCGGGTGCTCCGGCCCGCTGCGGCACTTCGCAGACGACGAACTCCACCCGCGCGGGCGGCTCGGGGCCGAAGCACCGAAGCTGCCCGAGTGGGTGAGTTCGTCAGCAGGATGGTCAGGTCGTCGAGAAGCGATCGCGCAGCGCGGCGGCCTGATTGGCACCGAGGCCGCGAACGCGGCGGCTCGGGCTGATGCCGAGCTCGTCCATGATGCCGGCAGCACGGACCTTGCCGACGCCTGGCATCGACTCGAGCAAGGCGGACACGCGCATCTTGCCGATGATGTCGTTGGTGCGGCCCTCCTCGATCACCTCAGCGATCGAGCCACTCGCATGCTTGAGCCGGTTCTTGACCGCGGCGCGCTCCTGGCGGGCGATGGCGGCCTTTTCCAGAGCAGCGGCGCGCTGCTCAGCGGTGAGCGGGGGGAGTGCCACGCTCAACTCCTCTCATCAACGGAAAGGGACCCCGGAAGAGGGCCCCTGTCACCACCCCGAAGTGTGGTGGTGACGCGATATTAGACAATCCGCGCCGCTTCCGCTCGACGACGCAGGGCGGCCACGTCCGGACCGGCCGAAAGCACCTCACGGCTGCTGGCCGCCAGGACATTCGGCAGGGCCGCGCCGAAGACCGCGGCGGCCTCAGCGGCGGTGCCGCCTTGAGCCCCGAAGCCCGGCGCCAGGATGGGGGCGTTGGCCGCTGCGAGGTCGATTCCGAGGTCCCGCACGGCCGAGCCGACGGTCGCTCCGACGACGAGCCCGATGCTGCCCAACTCCCCCCGCCCGGCAGCACGTGCATTGGCCTCGGCCGCCCCGGTCACGATGGCCCCCGCCACGCTCGCGCCGGCCCCCCCGACATGCTGGACCGACCGGCCCTCGGGATTGGAGGTCAACGCGAGCACAAAGAGCCCTCGGCCTGTCTGCTGAGCGAGATCCATTGCAGGAGCTAGCGATCCGAAACCTAGATAGGGGCTGACGGTGATGGCATCACACGCGAGCGGCGCCTGGTCCGCGAGATAGGCGCGGGCATAACCCGCCATCGTCGACCCGATATCGCCGCGCTTGACGTCGAGGATGACCGGCGTCCCGGCTGCCTGGAAAATCGGCAGGATCTCTTCCAGCACAGCGATGCCGGCGCTGCCATATTCCTCAAAGAAGGCGGACTGCGGCTTGACGGCCGCGACGCGTCCTGCAAAGGCCTCGGCGCAGGTCTGCGCGAAGGCCCGCACGCCCGCCGCGGAGACCGGCAGGCCCCAGCTGGTGAGCAGTTCCGGGTGGGGGTCAATCCCGACGCACACGGCGCCGAACGTGTCCATCGTCACGCGCAGCCGCGCCCCGAAAGCCATCGAAGTGCCGTCCGTCATGGGCCTCTCCTAGGTGATCTCATCCGATTAGTGGTCATGCGCCACGCCCACGACATCGGCATACCTGGGTATGCCGCGTGCGTGGAGCAGGTCGCCCAGCTCTCGGGCCACCCGCCAGGGTGCGAGCGGATCGTTGAAGATCGCGGTGCCCACCTGGACCGCGCTGGCGCCGGCGAGGGTCAGCTCGAGGGCGTCCTCCCCGGTCCGCACTCCCCCGACACCGATGATGGGGGCGGTGGGTATGCGGCCCGCCCGCATCGCGGCATACACCTGCCAGATCGCGCGCACGGCCACCGGGCGGATGGCCGGTCCGGACAGGCCGCCGGTCAGACCGAACAGGTGCGGTCGCATCCGCTCGGTGTCGATGCGGATGCCGAGGAGGGTGTTGATCATCGTCAGGCCCTGCGCACCCGCCGAGAGTGCGGCTTCCGCGATGACGGTGATGTCTGTGACATCCGGGGTCAGTTTGGCGAATAGTGGTGTGCTGCGCGGGACTTCGGGGACGACGAGGCGCAGCACTTCGGCAGAACTCGCGGGATCGCAGGCATAGACCAGTCCGCGGTTCGCGACATTCGGGCACGAGATATTGACCTCGATCGCCGCCACGGTGGCGTCGAAATCGGGGGCCGCCACGAGAGCGCGCGCCACCTCGGCGAACTCCGCGGAACTCTCCCCCGCGATGGACACGATGGCGCGCGCGCCGACTGAGCGCAGCCACGGCAGGTCGTGTTCGACGAAAGCGTGAATACCGGGGCCCTGCAGCCCGATGGAGTTGAGCATGCCGCTCGGTGTCTCGGCCATGCGCGGAGTGCCGCGGCCGGATTGCGGGTCACGCTTGACCGATTTGGTGACGAAGGCGCCGATCTTCGCGATGTCCTCGAGCCGGTGCAATTCCTTGCCGTTGGCGGCGCATCCCGATGCGGTGAGCACCGGATTTGGCAGCAGCACCCCGTGGCCGAGATCGGTGGTGAGATCCACAGTCATCGCGAACTCCCCTGTGCTGCCGCGTGATTGAGCGCTGCGAGACTCGCGGGGGAACCGAGGCAGTCATCGGGCACGGCCACCCGCCCGTCGGCGATGGCCTCCCAGCGCACGCGCGCGCCGTCGAAGGTCGGGCCCTCGACGCAGGACCGGCTCATGCGGGTGACACCGTCCGCCCCAACAACGGGCAGCACACACGTCATGCACACTCCGATGCCGCAAGCCATCGACTCCTCGACGGCGACATAGGCCGTCACGCCAAGGGGACGGCATACCTGCGTCACCGCGCGCAGCATCGGCATCGGCCCGCACGCGTAGGCCAGGGTGGCCCCGCTCGTGCGCAGGAGATCCGAGAGCGGGTCGGTGACGCGGCCCGTAATGCCAGCCGAGCCATCGTCGGTCGTCACGGTGAGCGGGACCCGATCCGCCAGGTCGGCACCGAAGAGCCGGTCCTGGGTGGCCGCGCCGAGGACCAGATCAACGTGGCAGCCCTTGTCCTGCAGGACTTTTGCCAGCCAGAACATCGGTGCGGAGCCATAGCCGCCACCGAGCAAGACACACGGGGTCGGCTCGTCGGGGACCGGGAAGGGCACGCCGAGCGGCCCAAGGACCTCGACCGCCTCCCCGGCAACGAGCCGGGTGATCCACCGCGTTCCGGGCCCGGCATCCGCGACGACAATCTCGACCGTGCCCGTGTCGGGCTCGACGCGGTGAATCGAGAACGAGCGTCTTAGCAGCAGACCCGAGGTTTCTCCGCCGACAGCCAGCGCAACGAATTGTCCCGGGCGCGCTGCCGCGGCGATCTCGGGGGCGAGGACCACGAGGTGGCGGTAGTCGCCCGCCGCGGCGGCCGCGATGACCTCCGCGCGGACCGAGTGCAGGCGATCGCCGGAAGTCGTGGTCATTGCGCGAGCCCGGTCCCGTAGAGATCGAGGTCGCGCGCATGCTCCTGGAGAGACTTCACGCTCAGGGTGTCTTTGCGCGCCGCCTCGATGCCCTGGACGGCGGCGCCGAGCTGCTGGACCGTGGTGATGATCGGCTTATCCATCGCGGTGGTCGCTTGCCGGATCTTGTAGCCGTCCTCCCGCGCATTGGCGCCCGAGGGGGTGTTGACGACCATGTCGATTGTCCCGGCGAGAATCTCGTCGACGATGCTGACATCACCAGGCGATCGCTCGCTGACCTTGCGAACGACTTCTGCGTCGATCCCGTTGCGCCGCAGCACATCCGCCGTGCCCGTCGTCGCGACGATGGTGAAGCCCAGCTCCTGGAGTCGCATGACCGGGAAGATCATGGCGCGTTTGTCGCGATTGGCGATGGAGACGAAGATCCGACCACTATCCGGCAGGCCCGTGGTCGCGCCCAATTGGCTCTTGGCGAAAGCCGACCCGAAGGTGCGGTCGATGCCCATGACTTCACCGGTGGAGCGCATCTCCGGCCCGAGCAGGGCATCGACGACCGTGCCGTCGACGGTGCGGAAGCGCTTGAAGGGCAGCACGGCCTCCTTGACCGACAAGTGCGCGTGGGTCGGCAATTTCCCGCCATCGCCCACCGGCGGCAGCAGGCCCTCCGCGCGAAGGTCCGCGATCCGGGACCCGAGCATCACGCGCGCCGCGGCCTTCGCCAGTGGCACCCCCGTCGCCTTCGCGACGAAGGGCACGGTGCGCGAGGCGCGCGGATTGGCTTCCAGCACATAGAGAACGTCGTGGGCGAGCGCGAACTGCACATTCATCAGGCCGCGGACGCCAATCCCCTCGGCGAGGGCGAGCGTGCTGCGCCGGACCCGGTCGAGTTCCTGCGCACCGAGGGTGGCCGGCGGCAGCGTGCACGCCGAGTCGCCGGAGTGGATGCCGGCTTCCTCGATGTGTTCCATGATCCCGCCGACAAACATTTCCTCGCCGTCATAGAGCACATCGACATCGATCTCGATCGCGTCGTCGAGGAAGCGGTCGATGAGGATCGGCTGCTCCGGGGAGGCGAGGGCCGCGCGGGTGACGTACTCCGAGAGGGTCGTGTCGTCATACACGATCTCCATGCCGCGCCCGCCGAGGACGTATGACGGCCGCACCAGCACGGGGTAGCCGATCCGGGTGGCAATATCGACGGCCTCTTGGGCGCTGAACGCGATTCCGTGTTGCGGCGCAGGAAGATTCGCTGCCGCGAGCACGCGGCCGAACGCGCCACGGTCCTCGGCCAGGTGAATCGCCTCGGGAGAGGTGCCAACGATCGTGACGCCCTCGTCCTTCAACTTCTGCGCCAGGCCCAGCGGCGTCTGCCCGCCAAGCTGCACGATGACGCCGGCAACCGGGCCGGCCTGCTGCTCGGCATGGATGACCTCGAGGACATCTTCAAGGGTCAGCGGCTCGAAGTAGAGCCGACTGGAGGTGTCGTAGTCGGTGGAGACGGTCTCGGGATTGCAGTTGACCATCACCGTGTCATAGCCCGCATCACGCAGCGCGAAGCTGGCGTGGACGCAGGAGTAGTCGAACTCGACACCTTGACCGATCCGGTTGGGGCCGGAGCCGAGGATGAGGACCGCCTCGCGTTCGCGGGGCTCGACCTCGCTCTCCTCGTCGTATGCGGAGTAGTAGTAGGGCGTGCGCGCCGCGAACTCGGCCGCGCACGTGTCGACCGTTTTGTAGACGGGACGGACACCGAGGGCGTGCCTAACCCCGCGGACGACATCCTCACTCATGCCGCGGATTGCGGCGATTTGCTTGTCGGAGAAGCCATGTCGCTTTGCTTCGCGGAGCAGCTCGGGCGTGAGTTGACGGGCTGCGGCGAGGTCGGTGGCGATCTCGTTGATCAGCGCGATCTGATCGAGGAACCACGGGTCGATGCCGGTGCTGTCGTGCACCTGCTCAACGCTGGCTCCGGCGCGCAGTGCCTGCTGGACGCCGACGATGCGCCCGTCCGTGGGCCGGGCGATATCGAGCAGCAAGGCTTCGAGATCCGCGCCCGTTGGGGCCTCGCCGTCCCAGTGGAACGAGGAGCCGGACTTCTCCATGGACCGCAAGGCCTTCTGCAGCGCCTCGGTGAAAGACCGACCGAGCGACATGGCCTCCCCGACAGACTTCATCGTTGTCGTCAGGGTTGTGTCGGCGGACGGGAACTTCTCAAAGGCGAATCGGGGCACCTTGACGACGATGTAATCGAGCGTCGGCTCAAAGCTGGCCGGCGTTTCCTGGGTGATGTCATTGCGCACTTCGTCCAGTGTGTAGCCGATCGCCATCTTGGCGGCGATCTTGGCGATCGGGAAGCCTGTGGCTTTGGAAGCCAGTGCGCTGGAACGGGATACGCGCGGATTCATCTCGATGACGATGATCCGGCCAGTCTTGGGGTCGACGGCGAATTGGATATTGCAGCCACCGGTGTCGACACCTACTTCGCGGATGACGTCGATGCCGATATCGCGCAGCCGTTGGTACTCACGGTCGGTCAGCGTCAGGGCCGGGGCCACGGTGATGGAGTCGCCGGTGTGCACGCCCATCGGGTCGAGATTCTCGATGGAACAGACGACCACGACATTGTCCGCGTGGTCGCGCATGACCTCGAGCTCGTACTCCTTCCAGCCAAGGATCGACTCCTCCAGGAGCACTTCGGTGACCGGCGAGTACTGCAGTCCCGCGCCGGCGATTCGGCGCAGGTCGCTCTCGTCATACGCGAAGCCGGAGCCGAGCCCGCCCATGGTGAAGGACGGTCGAACGACAACCGGATAACTCAATTCCGCTGCAGCCGTGAGACATTCGTCCATCGTGTGACAGATGACGGACCGCGCGGACTCCGCCCCGCAGCGCTCCACGACGCCCTTGAACTTCTCGCGGTCCTCACCAAGTTGGATCGCCTCGACATTGGCACCGATGAGCGGGCAGTCGTATTTCGCGAGGATGCCCCGTTCGTGCAGCGCCATCGCGGCGTTGAGCGCGGTCTGGCCTCCGAGGGTGGCGAGGACGGCGTCGGGCCGTTCCTTTTCGATGATCTTCTCAATCACCTCGGGGGTGATCGGCTCGACATAGGTGGCGTCGGCGAACTCGGGATCGGTCATGATCGTCGCCGGATTCGAGTTGACGAGGATGACGCGGATGCCCTCCTCGCGCAGCACCCGACAGGCCTGGGTGCCGGAGTAGTCGAACTCGCAGGCCTGGCCGATGACGATCGGACCAGAGCCGATCACCAGGACGCTGGAGATATCGGTCCTGCGCGGCATATCAGCGCTCCCCTTCCAAGAGGGTGACGAAGCGGTCAAAGAGGTATCCGGCATCGTGCGGGCCAGCCGCCGCCTCTGGGTGGTATTGCACCGAAAAGGCCGGCAGGTCAAGGCATTCCAACCCCTCGACGACATCGTCATTGAGGCAGACGTGGGAGACCCGGACCCGTCCGTATGCGGGGTCGGCCGGCGCCGCGACCGGCTCCCCGATGGGTGCGTCGACGGCGAAGCCGTGGTTGTGCGCAGTGACCTCGACCTTGCGCGTGCCGAGATCCATCACCGGTTGGTTGATGCCGCGGTGGCCGTAACGGAGTTTGTAGGTGCCGAAACCCAGTGCCCGGCCGAGGAGTTGGTTGCCGAAACAGATGCCGAAGAACGGGATGCGCGCGGCGAGGACCTCGCGCAAGACGCCGACCTCATGTTCGGCGGTCGCGGGGTCACCGGGCCCATTGGAGAAAAAGACGCCATCGGGGTTGATCGCGTGGATGTCGGCGAAGGTCGCGGTCGCCGGAAGCACATGGACCTCGATGCCGCGCTCCGCCATCAGGGCCGGTGTCATCGCCTTTATCCCGAGGTCCACCGCGGCCACGGTGAAGCGCCGATCGCCCACGGCCGGAACGACATACGGCTGCGCGGTGCTGACCTCTGGCGCGAGCGCAGAGCCGCTCATCTGGGGCGAAGCGGCGACGATATCCAATTGGTCCTTGGCGCTCAGCTCGCCGTCGGCTCCGCTGAAAATCCCGACACGCATGGCGCCTCGCTCGCGCAGATGCCGGGTGAGCGCCCGCGTGTCGAGGCCGCTGATCCCGACGACCCCTTGAGCTGCGAGTTCGGCATCGAGGGATCGTGAGGAGCGCCAGTTCGAGGGGCGCAGGGCCGGGTCGCGTACGACGAAACCCGACACCCAGATCCGGCTCGACTCATCGTCTTCGTCATTCCACCCGGTATTGCCGATGTGTGGCGCGGTCATAACGACGACCTGCCGGTGATAGCTGGGGTCGGTCAGCGTCTCCTGGTAGCCGGTCATTCCGGTGTTGAAGACCGCCTCCCCCACCGTCGTGCCGCGCGCGCCGAACGCCCGGCCGGTGAATCGCCGGCCGTCCTCGAGCACCAGGACTGCCGGCTCGTATGCCGTGGACGCACCACTCACGGGTGTTGCACCTTTCCGTCGATCGCGGTCACTTCGCCGCGCAAGATGGTCGCGTGCACGGCGCCCTTGAAGCTCAGGCCGTGCCAAGGATTGTTGCGGGACAACGAATTCGAGGCGGCGCGGTCGACGGTCACGACACGCTGCGGGTCGACGAGCACGAGATTCGCCGGCCGGCCGACACCGATGCCTCGGCCGTGGCCGTCCAGACCGGCGATGCGCGCCGGATTGCGAGACATCCGGCGCGTGAGGTGGATCATCGTCATCCGACCCGTTTTCACCATCATGTCGTGGACGACGGAAAAGGCCGTTTCCAGCCCCAGCATCCCGAAGGCCGCCGCCTCGAAAGCGTGCTCCTTGTCGTGACGGGCGTGCGGGGCATGGTCCGTCGCCACCGCATCAATGGTGCCGTCGGCCAGGGCATTCCGCAGCGCCTCCTGGTCCTCGCTCGGTCGCAGCGGCGGGTTGACCTTGAACGTCGGGTCGTAACTGGCCACCAGTTCGGTCCCGAGCGCGAGGTGGTGTGGGGTGACCTCGGCCGTCACCTTGATCCCACGATCTTTGGCCCACCGGATGATCTCGACCGACTCGGCGCTCGAGACGTGCGCGATGTGCACCCGTGAATCCGTGTGCCGAGCCAGGTGGACATCGCGCGCGACGATCACCGATTCGGCAACACCCGGCCACCCCGGAAGCCCCAACCGGCCAGAGATCTCGCCCTCATGGCAGCACGCACCGGCGCCGGCGAGCGATGCATCCTGGGCATGCTGCGAGATCACGCCGTCAAAGGGCTTGAGATATTCCAGCGCCCGCCGCATGACCCGCGCGTCCTGAACACACAAGCCGTCATCCGAAAAGAGCCGCACCCTAGCCCGGGATCGCGCCATCAGCCCAAGCTCGGCAAGCTCCTCTCCCCCAAGGCCTTTCGTCACGGCACCGACCGGTATGACGTCGACCAGCCCGACGGTGCGGCCACGGTCATACAGCAGCTCCGCGGCCTCAGCGGTGTCGGTGACGGGCGAGGTGTTCGCCATCGCGAGGACCGCGGTGAAGCCGCCCGCGGCAGCGGCCGCCGAGCCCGAGGCGATGGTCTCGGTGTCCTCGCGGCCCGGCTCGCGCAGGTGCGTATGCAGGTCGACGAAGCCCGGTAGCAGGGACAGGCCGTCCGCGTCGATATGGCGGATTCCCGGCGGTGCATCAACCCGTCCGAACTGGGTGATCACGCCGCCCTGAATCAGTAGGTCGGCCGGCTCACCGGGGCGTGGCTCGCGTGGGTCTCCCGCCTCGCGGTCGTTCCAGACCACGGCACCGGTGATCAGCAGGTCGCTCATGCTGCGCTCCCTTCGCCGGCGAGCAGGTGATAGAGGACGGCCATCCGCACGGCCAGCCCGCTGGAGACCTGATCGAGAATGACCGAGGACGGCGCATCTGCGGCATCCGCACTGATCTCCAAACCGCGATTCATCGGCCCGGGATGCATGACGAGCACGTCTGGATTGCGCTGCAGCAGGCTCGTTAGCCGGGGCCGCGTCAGGCCGTAGCCGACGGTGTATTCGCGCGGCGTCGGGAAGTAGCCCCCGCTCATCCGTTCGCGTTGGACCCGCAGCATCATCACAGCGTCCGGACGATCATCGCCGCTGAGCACCTCATCGAAGTCCCAGGACGTCGCGAATCCGTCTGTGGCGGACCACGATCCGATTCCCGACGGCATGAGAGTCGGCGGTGCGACGACCGTGACGCGCGCACCCAGGGTTTTCAGGGTGATGACATTGCTGCGGAAGACCCGACTGTGGGTCAGATCCCCCACGATGACGACATGCTTGCCGTCGAGTTCACCTATCCTCGACCGCAAGGTGTAGGCGTCTAACAGCGCCTGGGTCGGGTGCTCGTGCGTGCCATCGCCGGCATTGATGACCGACGCATCGACCCAACCGGCCACCTGCTGGCAGGCGCCGCTCTGGTTGTGCCTAATCACCAGGGCATCGACGGCCATCGCGTTGATGGTCTGGACGCTGTCGCGCAGCGATTCGCCTTTGGAGGTCGAGGACCCTTTGGCCGAGAGGTTGATGGTGTCCGCGGACATCCATTTGCCAGCGATCTCGAAACTCGATCGGGTCCGGGTGGAATCTTCGAAGAAGAAGTTGATGATCGTGCGTCCACGCAGGGTGGGGAGCTTCTTGACCTCGCGGCGCTGCACATCGTGCATGGACGCGGCGGTGTCGAGGATTGCCTCGACGTCCGCGCGGGTCAGGTCGGCGCTGCTGATCAGGTGCTTCGTCATCGCTCATCGCCCCCGGCGATCCGCACGACATCGGGTATGCCGTCGAAGCCGGCCAGTCGGACCTGCACCTTTTCGCTGTGCGACGTGGGCAGGTTCTTGCCGACGTGATCGGCGCGGATCGGCAGTTCGCGGTGGCCGCGGTCAATGAGGACGGCGAGCCGGACCGCCTTCGGGCGTCCCAGGTCGACGAGCGCGTCCAAGGCTGCCCGGATGGAGCGCCCCGAATACAGCACATCGTCAACGAGCACGACGACCTTGTCGTCAATGCCGCATTCGGGGATGACGGTGCGCATCGGCGCCCGTGTCGGTTGGCTGCGCAGATCATCACGATGCATGGTGATGTCGAGGGCGCCCACCGGGATCGGACCGCAGCCCTCCACCTCGGACAAGATCACGGCCAGCCGCTGCGCCAATTCGACGCCACGGCTTGGGATGCCAAGCAGGACCAGATCGTCGGCGCCCTTGTTGTGTTCGAGGATCTCGTGGGCAATGCGCCGCAAGCACCGGCCGATTTCGTTGCCGGAGAGGACGGTTCGTCCTGCGGGATCAATGGGGTGACCCGCCGGGGGCTTGCTGTCAGCGTGCGCCAAAGCGCCAGCCTCCTTCCCTGCCTCACAGGACAGGTCGTTAAAGGATGCGTACGCCGCCCACTCTAACCCCGCGCCACGAGGCGTCCGCGCACCCGTCCAGGGGGCGGGCGGCATACCCCTGCAGCGCCGGTCGCACGGCTGCCCGTAGAGTCTGGCCAGCGGGCAATGGGGCCCGCCCACCAGGGAGGGGGCCGCGATGCGGCGCAGCAGGGCATGGATCGTGGCGGGTATGACAGGGGCCGGGCTGGCGATGCCGGGGCTCGCCGCGAGCGGGTCCGCGGTTGATCCGCCGTCGGCGGGCGGCCTGACGGCGGCTGAGGAGTCGCGACTGGCCGCTGGTATGCAATTGGCTCCACTCGGCTCGGGCGCCACCGGAGCGGATCCGAATATCGCCTACCTCCCTGATCTGCACAAGGTCGACTTTGCGTCCTGGGCTCAGGCCGCGAGCGCGCGCTCACAGGCCGCAACTTCCGATGATGGGCACCGCGCGAAGGCGCGCTATGGCGGCTCGGGGGCGCCCCTGGCATACCGGGAGAAGGAGCCTGCCGGCGTCGTCGGGCGCAATGACACGACGTGGACCGCGGAGAAGGTTAGCGCCTTCGGTCTCGGTGCGGGACTGCGCAATCGGATGGTCGTCTCCGGCTCGCTCGCCGATAACGCCCCCACGATGCGGGCTCTCCCCACCGCCGCCGAGGACAATGGCTCGATTCCGCTGGCCTCGAAGACGGGCATCCGGGGCAACGATCGGATCCGCGTGTCGGGCCGGATCGGCGACGGTCCCCATGGGCCCTTCCCCGGGGATTTCGACTGGTATCGCGTGGATGCCAAGGCTGGCGAGACGGTGACGGCGAAGATCGCCGCCTCGCAGCGCAGCACGATGGTGACGATCTGGGACGCCCGCGGCGTGCCCGTCGCCCTCGGCTGGAATAGTACGGACCCCGGCATCGTGGATGAGATCGCGCAATTCACGACGACCTCGGACGGCACCTTCTATGTCCAAGTCCTCGACGAAAGGTCGTGGCAGATCGACCCCTTCGACTCTGCCTCCGGGACCACCGAAGGACGTGGCGGCACCTACACCGCCGAGATCGGCAGCTGGCGCACCGACCGCGACGCGATCCTGGTCAAACTGCGGCGCGGTGACGTGCTCGGCACGTCCGTCGCGGGTGCCGCCAAACGAGTCATGGTTCAGCGCTGGGACAGCACCTATGTGACTGGTCAGAGCGGGTTGGACCTCTCCGGCTATTACCCCACCGGCTCGCCCCTGCCTCGCGGCGGCAATGCCAATGCGTCCTATGTCGTCGAAGCCGATGGCTGGTATGGCGTCATGGTCGACACCGGGCTGGGCGCTTACCGCCATACCGTCGAGGTCTATAGGCCGGGCGGTGAAGGGACTCGCGCACCGCAAACCATCTATCTCGACTTCGACGGCGCAGTCGTCGACACGACAACCTTCGGGTGGGAAGACGGCGGCAAGCGAAAGCTGTCACCGCTGAAGAAGTTCCTCGCCGGGTGGGGGCTGAAGGAGTCCGACCTACCCGCACTCGCCGCGCAGATCACCAAAGCGGCCTCGGAGAACCTGCGCACGGACATGCGGGCGATGAACATCCCCAATCTGCAGATTCAGGTCGTCAATGGTTTGCAGAGCGCCGATCTGACCGGCAAGCCCCATGTCTCGCGGGTCGTCGTCGGCGGAACTATCGACGAATCGGGCATCGAGACCGTCGGCATCGCCAATGCCATCGACCCGGGCAATTACGGCCGCACCGACGAGGCGATCGTCCTGCTCGACCTGATGAGTGCACCCGTCAAGGGCAATCAAAGCGCGGTCGTGTCCTTGAACTATTACCTGCGGCCGAGCACCGACAAGGTCCGCTTTGTCGGCACCGCGATCGGCAATGTCGTCGCCCACGAGGCCGGACATTTCATTGGCAACTGGCATACCAATAACACCAATGACGTCACCTCGCTCATGGACTCCGGCGGCCTCGGCTTCTGGCGGATGTTCCAGGCCGGTAAGGACCGCATCGGCGGCACTGCCGATGACGGCGACACCGACTTTGCGACCGACCGCTACTCGCCCTGGGAGGGTTTCGTCGGCGTCGAGGACACCCGCAATGTGACCGCCTGGGCGTTCTCCGCCAAGCGCTGACGCCGACCCGGCAGGCCTGCGCCAGCGCTGGGGTATTACTTTCAGCGGCGCAGCGCCTCGCCGGGGCCGAAGGTGTCGACCACGAGACCGGCGGCGCCCAGGGTGCCATTGCTGCTCACCCAGGTGCGGGCGTCGCGGCCATCGGCCACGACGACCGAGCCGTCGACGACCGTCGCGGAGCCGGCGTGGAAGCGAATGGCGGTGCCAGCACTGATGCCCAGCCCCAGCTCGCCCTTATCGACCGCCACGGCGTTGAACAGCCGGCCCCAGACGTAGTCGGTGTTCAAGGCCGGAATGATGCTTGCGCCGACGACGCCAGCCCCGGCGTGCCACTTCGCCTCGGAGGTCTTGAAAGCTGCGCCTGCCTTCTCTTCATAGTTGTCCCCATTGGGTCGGGCCTCACCCGACCAGCGAGTGCCGGCATATGCCGCGGCCGGGCCGTCCGCGAAGACCACCGGTACGGCCGCGAAGGCCTTCGCCGCCAGGGCTCGGAAGGTCGCATTGCCAAAGGCTTTAGCCGCCTGCGGCGGGGATACCGCGACGATCAGGACGGCGTCATACCGGCCTGGGTTGACGCTGGCCCAGGAGCCCTTGCCGAAGGTGGCTTGGTCGATGTGGCCGGGCCAGCCGGCGACCTTGAGTTTGTCGCCATAGGCTGCCGCGGTTCCCCGAGTGTCCGCCGACAGGATGAGCACCCGGCCGTTCTGCGGGTTCGCGCTCGCCGCCGCAGCATCCTTGACGACCGACGGAATGACCTTGCCACCGCCGAGGACGCCCCCACCGACATACAGGATGCCGTCGGCGCTGGAGCGAGGGGTCGACCAGGCTCGGCCGCTCACATCGCCCACAGTCTTGCCATTGAGGGTCAGGCGGCGGGTGACGAGGTCGTAGTCGTTACCCTCTGTCAGCAGGTTAACCTTGACCTTGCGTGCCGACAGCCAACGCTCAGTCCCAACCCAGCGGTGGGTGGCGCCGAGCGACTCGAAGTCGATGGTGGCGGCGCCACTATTTCCGACAACCTGGGTCAGGGTGCGGTCGCCGTAGTTGGTGATCGAGGTGGCGTAGTCGACGCCGACACCGACCGGGCTCTTGCCGCCGAAGCGCTCGTCCGCGGTGGCGATGGTCGACAGGGATCGGCCGAACCGGCCCCGCTCATAGAAGTGCTGGTCGTAGATCGCGCGCTGCGACCCGAACACCAGCCCGCGCTCCGCATCGCCGTCATTGCGCCACCACATGAGCGTGCTGCCGCGCCGAAGTCCTTGCGCCGCACCATAATCCCCGACATAGCCGTTGATCATCGAGACCGACTCGACGGCCGCCCCGGCACTGGTGCCACCGAGCACGGCGCCTCGGTGGACGGCGTCGGTCATGGCCTTCTCCGCCGGCGAGTTCGCGAGCACCTTCATCGCGATGCCTTGGTCGCCGCCCAGGATGAAGATGCCGTCCAGGCTCGCGTCGCGCAATGCGGCGGAGTTGGCTGGCTTCATCGCGTCGGCTCGGTTGAGCAGGATGGCGAGCCGGCCCGTGCAGGATTTTCCGGGTGGAGCCACGGCCGTGCACGCGGCGGCGACCTCGGCCGTGCGCTGCTTGGCCAGGGCGATATTTTCCGGTCGGCTCGGCCAGTCATCGCCATAGGACGAGGGCACGACGACGATATCCACCGTCTTGTCCGTAGCCTTCGAGATGGCCGCCTTGGCGAAGGCTTCCAGGGTCACGGACTCATAGCCGCCTCCGGTCGGCATCATCATCGTCGGCTCATCGGACGCCGCCTGCGCGGTCGCGCCGATCCCGGCGAAGCCGAGCCCCGTGAGCGCCAAGGCGGCGAGGCCGCTTCGGGTCCGTCGGTGCCTGGTCGCGTATGTCGTGTGCTCTCCACCCATGCCCTCGAACCTAGCCCGTGACGCGTACGCCGGGAAGCATGAAGCCTCGTCGGCTATTCAGCGCCGAGGTCAGCGGGACGGGCGGGGACGGCGAACGTCGAGGTCGTGGCGGACGGGGCGGATCACCGGCCGCAGCGCGAGCACGGAGGCCAGATCGCCCAGGCTGGCGAGTTCGTCGACGATGGCGCGCGTCGGAGGCAAGAGCAGCGCCTCGCCGCGATCCGTCACGGCGGCCAGGTCTGCGACGCGGATCCAGCGCGAGTCGTGCGCCTCGGTGGTCGTATGCCGCCAACTCGCTTCCTCCCCCGCACTGACAGGGACGATGAAGAAGTAGACATCGAAGCGCTTGGGCACCCCGATCGGTGTCACCCAGTTGTCCCATGGCACCAGGCGCGAGGGGTCGAGCTCGGCAGCGGCCTCTTCGCGCACCTCCCGCAGACCGGTCGCGAGCAGCGTGCGCGCCGCGCTCACCGCGTCGTCGGCGACCGACCCGACGTCCGTCGCGCGCCACGCCGAGACGTGCTCGCGCAGCAGCTCGTCGGACACATCCACACGGGCCAAGCGATCCGCGGCATCAATGCGCCCGCCGGGAAAGACGACCGCATTGGCCGCGAAATCCATTGTCCCGACACGATATTGGACAAAGGCTTCCAGACCGGCTGCCCCGTCACGCAAGGGGATCACACTGACCGCGGGCCGGGGCAAGGGCTCATCCCGCAGCGGGCGTGCCATCGTGATCCGCCGACCCCAGCGGCTCAGGCCGTCCCGCTCTTCGGCAGCAATGAGGGGCGCCAACCAGGTCGGATCAGGCACTTCGGTGAAGCCGTGGCCGGCATAGAAGGGACCATTCCACGCGACCTCCGCAAAGGTGCGCAGAAGTAGGAGGTCATGGCCAGCATCCATTGCCACGCCCATGGCTGCCCGAAGCAAGGCGGTCCCCAGGCCGAGCCGGCCGACCTCGGGGCGCACCGACAGTTGCTCGAGAACCAGGTGCCCGCCGACATCGAGCACGTGAGCGAAGCCCACAGCCGGCTGTCCGGCGACCAGGAGAAACCCAGGGCCGGAAGCTCGCTCAGCTGCACTCGCACCGGGGCCCGGCCACTCGTCATACGAGATGCCCCGCGCAGCGGACAGGGTCGCGAAACGAATGTCGGCGGCGCGTTCGATGTCCTCGATCAGCTCCAGGTCGGCCGCATCGGCATACCGAATCGCCGTGAAGCGGAGCACGATCAGGCCAGCGTCGGCTTGACCTGCGCGAGCCGGCCGAGCAGGCCGTTGACGAACTTCGGCGAGTCATCGGTGGACAGCTGGGTGGCCAGCCCCACGGCCTCGCTGATGGCCACCGCCTCGGCGACATCCTCGCTGTACAGCACCTCAAACGCCCCGAGACGCAGGATGGCCCGATCGACGGCCGGCATCCGCTCGACCGGCCAGCCCTGGCTGTAGGTGTTGAGCAGTTCGTTGATATCCCGCCAGTGCGCGATGACGCCCTCGACGAGGGTCGCGGTGTAAGGGTTCAGCGGCGCGTCGGTGACCGGCGCGGCCAGCCGCTCGTGCAGCAGGTCCCCGACATTGACGCCGCGCGCCTCAGCCTCAAAGAGCAGGTCGAGGGCGCGCTTGCGCGCCTTGGTGCGGGCGGCCATCCGAATCGTGTTCCGGGAGAAGTCAGTTCACACGGCCGAGGTAGGACCCGTCGCGGGTGTCCACCTTGACCTTGGTGCCGGTTTCGAGGAAGAGCGGCACCTGGATCTCGGCGCCGGTCTCCAGGGTGGCGGGCTTGGTGCCGCCGGTCGACCGATCGCCCTGCAGGCCCGGCTCGGTGTAGGAGATCTCGAGGACGACGGAGGCGGGCAGTTCGATGTAGAGGACATTGCCGTCATTGCGAGCGACGATGGCGTCCTGGTTCTCCAGCATGTACTTCGCGGCATCCCCGACGGTGGCCGGGCTCACGGCGATCTGGTCGTAGGTGTCCGGGTCCATGAAGACGAAGTCGGTGCCGTCGTTGTAGAGGTACTGCATCGTGCGCTTGTCGACATTGGCCGTCTCCACCTTGACGCCCGCATTGAAGGTCTTGTCGACGACCTTGCCGGAGAGCACATTCTTCAGCTTGGTGCGCACGAAGGCCGGCCCCTTGCCGGGCTTGACGTGCTGGAACTCGACCACAGTCCAGAGTTGTCCGTCGATATTGAGGACAAGGCCGTTCTTCAGGTCGTTGGTCGTTGCCACGAGTCTCATGCTTTCGTCGTATGCCGCCCGCTCGCGCACGCGCGCGCCACCAAGGCAGATGTCGGTGAGGATCGTCTGTCATCGTATCGCGGGTATCGCTACAGCCCCGAATCGGCAACAATCACGCCATGACTGGCAAGCGGCTGACCCCCATGGATGCGATGTTCCTCTATGGCGAGACTCCCGAGACGATGATGCACGTCGGGGGCCTGCTGCCCTTCACGATGCCGCCGGACGCTCCCCCGGACTTCCTGCGCCGGCTCATGGACGAGATCCGCACGACGGCCCCGGTCCACGCCCCGTTCAACACCAAGCTGAAGACCCCCGGCTTCCTGCTCAACCCCGCGCACCAGTGGATCCCGGACCCGGACTTCGATATCGAGTACCACGTGCGCCGCTCGGCGCTCCCCCGCCCCGGCGACGAACGCGAGCTTGGCATCCTCGTCTCGCGCCTGCACTCCAATCCGCTGGACCTGACGCGTCCGCCGTGGGAGATGCATCTGATCGAGGGCCTGGAGAACAACCGCTTCGCGCTCTACGTGAAATTCCATCACGCGCTCGTCGACGGCTATAGCGCCATGCAATTGCTCATTCGCTCGCTGTCCACTGATCCGGATTCACGCGCCGAGAACCTCTTCTTCTCCTTGCCCCCGCGGCAGCGCAGCGCTCGTCCGGAGCAGAAGTCGGCACCGCTCGCCGATGTGAGCGCCGTGCTCGGACGCGCCGTGAATGTCGCCAAGTCCGTGCCGAGCCTCGCCAAATCCCTTGTCGGGCTGCAGCTTCGGCGCGACGGAGAGTTCAAGGACCTGATCTCCTCGTATGAAGCCCCGCACTCGGTCCTCAACGCGCGCATCGGCCGCAATCGCCGCTTCGCAACCCAGCAGTATGACGTGGCTCGCCTCTCCGCCGTCGGCAAGGCAGGCGGAGCGACGCTCAATGATGTGGTGCTCGCGATCTGCGGCGGCGGGCTGCGCCAGTTCCTGACCGAGTCGGGCCAATTGGGCGACAAACCGCTGATCAGCTTCCTGCCGGTCAATGTCCGCGCCAAGGGCGACGCCGGCGGCGGCAATGCGGTCGGCGCGATTCTCGCGACCCTCGGCACGGATATCGCTGACCCGGTCGAGCGCCTCGCGACGATCACTCGCTCAACACGCACCGCAAAGAAGCAGCTGACCAACCTGCCGATGGAGTCGATCCTCGCGTACAGCGCGATGCTTATGGCGCCCTCCGCGACGCAGGTGCTCGCAGCGATGACCGGCATGCCTGCGCCGGTGCCGTTCACCTTCAATCTCTGCGTCTCCAATGTCCCGGGACCGCGCGAGCCGCTCTACTTCCGCGGGGCGCGCCTCGAGGCGAACTATCCGCTCTCGATCCCGATCCACGGGATGGCCCTGAACATCACCTGCCAGTCGTATGCCGGCACCCTCAACTTCGGCTTCATCGGCGACCGGGACGCCCTGCCCCACCTGCAGCGGCTCGCGGTCTACACCGGCGAGGCTCTGGCCGAGCTCGAGCAGGCGCTCGGGCTCACCACCGCAGCTCCGGCGCAGAAGGCTACCGATCACAAGGCCACCGCCACGGCGGCGACGGCGACGAAGACCACGGCGAGGAAGACCGCGACCAAGAAGACTGCCGCACGGAAGAGCACCGCGAAGAAGGTCCCGGCACGGCGCGCGGACAAGCGGGGGTGAGGTCACCCCATACCGCGACGGAACCCGGCATCATGGGCCCATGAAGCCCAAAGTTGTGCTTTCGGCCGCCGGTGCTGCCCTCGCCGGGGTGGCGATTCGTGATCTGACGCAGAAGAAGCACAGCCTGCAACGCAATTTCCCGGTGGTGGCCCACGCGCGCTACGCGCTAGAGAAGATCGGCCCGGAGCTGCGCCAGTACATCGTCACAAGCAATGACGAAGAGCGGCCGTTCAGTCGTGACCAGCGGTCGTGGATCTATGCCTCGGCGAAGTTGCAGAACAACTACACCGGCTTCGGCACCGACAATGACATCGAGTCGGGCGAGTACGTCATCTTCAAGCAGCACACCTTCTCCGATGTCGTGCCGCCCTCCGCGGTGCACGCGGGTGAGGATGTTTGGCTGCCGAGCCCGAAGATTCTCGGAGGTCCGCGCGGGCGCCGCGATGCCTTCCGGCCGGACTCCGTGGTCAATATCAGCGCGATGAGCTTCGGGTCGCTGTCAGGCAACGCGGTTGAGGCCCTCAATGCTGGTGCCAAGCTTGCGAACTGCATGCACAACACCGGCGAGGGTGGGCTCTCGCCCCACCATCGCCAAGGCGGGGACTTGATGCTGCAGATCGGCACGGCATATTTCGGCTGCCGCGACGACGAGGGCCGATTCGATCTCGACAAGCTGATGAAGGTCGTGGAATCGGCACCGGTTCGCGCAATCGAGATCAAGCTCAGCCAGGGCGCAAAACCCGGCCTCGGCGGCATGCTGCCAGCCGCCAAGATCACTCCGGAAATCGCCGAGATCCGCGGGATCCCGCTCGGCAAGGACTGCGCCAGCCCATCCCGTCACGCCGAGTTCTCCGATGTCGACAGCATGCTCGACTTCGTCGAAAAGATTGCCCAGGCAACCGGGAAGCCGGTCGGCATCAAAAGCGCCGTTGGTGACCTGACCTTCTGGCAGTCCCTCGTCGAGGAAATGCAATCCGGCTCTCGCGGAGTCGATTTCGTGACCATTGATGGCGGCGAAGGCGGAACGGGTGCCGCCCCGCTGGTCTTCAGCGATGCGGTCTCGCTGCCGTTCCGGGTCGGCTTCTCCCGCGTCTACAAGACCTTCGCCGCCGCAGGTATGCAGGACCGGGTCACCTTCATCGGGGCCGGCAAGTTGGGCCTGCCGGACAATGCGCTGGTCGCCTTCGCCCTCGGCGCGGACATGGTCAATGTCGCCCGCGAGGCCATGCTGGCGCTGGGCTGCATCCAGGCGCAGAAGTGTCACACCGACCACTGCCCAACGGGGGTCGCCACCCAAAACCAGTGGTTGCAGCGCGGCCTCGACCCGACCCTGAAGTCGGTGCGCGTTGCCAACTACATCCGCACGCTGCGTCGCGACCTGCTGAAGGTCTCGGAGGCCTGTGGTGTCTGGCACCCGGCGATGCTCGACGCCGATGATGTCGAGATCATGGACGGCAACCGGACTGGCACTCCGCTGCGGCATATCTACGGCTACCAACCGACCTGGGGCGGCCTGTCCGGCCGGATCCGCGACGACATCATCGAGGCCATGGCCGCGACAGCGCCGCAAGGTGGCTCGGCTCCGCCGTCCGGCCACTGACCCGAGCCAGAACCCCGCTGCGAAGGCGCGTGACCGCGCGGCGCACACTGGTGCCGTGGACATCCCGACGGGCGACTACGACCTCTCCCACGACAACGGTCAACTCCTGATCCGCACCCACACCGAGGGCCCGGCCGCGGCCATGGGACACAACCTCACGATCGAGGTCGACTACTGGTCCGGACAGGTCACCCTCGGGACGACCCCGGCCACGTCGCAGGTCCAGGTCACGGCCGACCTGCGCCACCTCACGGTGATCGGGGGGGCGGGCGGCGCCAAGCCGCTGACGGAATCGGACAGGCCAAAGATCCTCGCCAATGCGGCAAAAGCCCTCGAGCCAGAACGATTTCCCGAGTTGAGCTTCGCCTCCTCGGCCATCGATGGCACGTGGGACGACGGGTCGGTCACCGGCGAACTCACCGTTCATGGCGTCACCGGTCCGGTCGAACTGCGGCTCGATCAACCGGAGCAGGGGGTCCTACGCCTAGCCGGCACGATCCGGCAAAGCGACTTCGGCGTTCGTCCTTTCTCCACGATGATGGGCGCTCTGAAACTCACCGACGGCGTCGACATCGAGGTGTCGATCCCGTTCGCCTGACCGGTCCCAGACAAAGGGCCCTGGGGCCGGGGGTTAGAGGGCCAGGGCGTCGCGGAGGACGGACTCCATGGCGCGGAAGGCGTTGCCGCGGTGGGAGATCGCGTTCTTCTCCGTGTCAGTGAACTCGGCGAGAGTGCGTGAGGGGTCGTGGTCCGGGACGAAGATGGGGTCGTAGCCGAAGCCATTGGTGCCTCGGGGCGTATGCCCGATCCGGCCCGTCACGCGGCCCTCGCGGGTGATCGCCTCGCGGCCGGGCACGACGAGGACGGCCGCGCAGACGAAGGCGGCCGAGCGGTGCTGGTCGGGCACATCCGCCAACTGCTCCAGCAGGAGCGAGAGGTTGGCGCGATCCTTGTCCGCGCGGGCGGCGCCAGGGCCAGCATGGGAGCCAGACCAGCGCGCGCTGAAGACCCCAGGGCAGCCCCCGAGCACGTCCACGGCGAGCCCACTGTCATCGGCCAGGGCAGGCAAACCCGTTGCCGCAGAGAGGGCTTCGGCCTTCAGCCGGGCATTGCCGGCGAAGGTCACCTCCGTCTCCGCCACGTCCGGAATGTCCGGGAAGTCCGACGCTCCGACGATTTCCAGGTCGAGGTCACGGCACACCTCGGCGAGGATCTGCCGCAACTCATAGACCTTATGCTCGTTCTGCGTCGCGAGCACCACCCGTCGGCTCATCGAACGCGCTCCCGCACCGGCGCCTCGAGAGCCTCGGCCTGCCGGCGAGTGAGTTCTTCACAGCCAGCCGTCGCCAGGTCCAGCAGCGCACCGAGCAGATCGCGGTCAAAGGGCTCCCCCTCGGCCGTCCCCTGCACCTCGACGAAGCGGCCGTCGCCGGTCATGACGACATTCATGTCGGTCTGCGCCGTCGAGTCCTCGGGATAGTCGAGGTCGATCACCGGGGTGCCGGCGACAACGCCGACGCTGATCGCCGCGACCGAGCCGGTGAGCGGGTGCGCCGAGGCCGGCAACAGGCCCCGCTCATGGGCGTCGGCGATGGCGTCCGCCAGCGCGACATACGCTCCGGTGATCGCCGCCGTCCGGGTGCCACCATCGGCCTGCAAGACATCGCAGTCGATCACGATCGTGTTCTCCCCCAAGGCTTTCGTGTCGATGATCGCTCGCAGCGATCGGCCGATGAGCCGGGAGATCTCATGCGTGCGTCCGCCGACTCGCCCCTTGCGCGACTCACGATCGCTGCGCGTATTGGTCGAGCGCGGCAACATTTCGTACTCCGCCGTGACCCAGCCGCTGCCCTTGCCCTTCAGCCAGCGCGGCACCCCTTCGGTGAACGAGGCGGCGCACAGCACGCGGGTGCGGCCGAACTCGACGAGCACGCTGCCTTCGGCGTGGTCGAGCCAGTTGCGGGTGATGCGCACCTCGCGCAGTGAATCGGGGGTGCGGCCGTCGTGACGAGTCATGCGGCCACGGTATCCGCCTGCCCGCCGCGGCCCGAAATGCTGGCGATCAGAGGTCGTAGGTCGCGTCGGGGGCGGCGAGTTCCACCTCGCCGGGCCAGACCTCGGCGGCCTGGGCACGGCATACCTCCGGGTCGTTCCACGCGGGGATGTGAGTGAGCATGAGGCGGCGAGCCCCGGCACCCACGGCCGCCTCGGCGGCGCGTCGACCGGTTAGGTGTATGCCACGCAAGACATCTCGCCCCTCGACGAAGGCGCTGTCGGCCAGGACGAGATCGGCATCGGCGCACAGGTCGCGGAGCCGGTCGCATGCGTCCGTGTCGCCGGTATAGGCGAGCACCGCCCCGTCGGCTTCGACGCGATAGCCGTACGCCTCCACAGGGTGGTGGACGCGGTATGCCGTGACCCGAAGCGGCCCGACCTGCGCCACCGCGCCCTGGGTCACCGTGTGGAAGGCAAACTGGCCGAGCATGCCGTCATCGTCGATGCCTTCGTAGGCCTCGTGCAGGCGCTCCCGCGCGCCACCGGGCGCGTGGACGGGCACGGGCGCCTGCGGCATCGCCCCAGGCCGGTACTTGCGATAGACGTACAGCCCGGTCAGGTCCATGCAGTGATCGGGGTGCAGGTGCGTGATGAAGATGGCGTCGAGATCGTCTGGGTCGAGATGCCGTTGGAGCGCACCCAGGGCGCCATTGCCGAGATCGAGCAGGATCGAATAGGTGCGGCCACCCGAATCGGCTTGCACGAGATAGCTCGACGCGGGCGAGGCCGGTCCGGCAAAGGATCCGGAGCAGCCGATGATCGTCAGCTTCACGAGAGCGTCACCGGAGTTTGCGCGAGGTTTCCGAAGACGTCTTCGACTTCGGGGCCGAGGAAGCGGCGCGCCAATCGCCGGAACTCTTCCGGGTCGCCAGTCGTGGAGAAGCCGTGGCGCGGCGGCGGCAGGTGGTCGGGCCGCAAGGCATCCAGGTCGGCCAGGGTTCGGTAGACATCTTTGGCCGTTTCTTCCGCCGAGGAGACCAGGGTCACGCCCTCCCCCATGACATAGGAGATCACGCCGGTCAGCAGCGGATAGTGCGTGCAGCCCAGGACAAGCGTGTCAATCTCCTTGCCCGCCAACGGATCTAAGTATTCGTGCGCGACCTTCAGCAGCTCGGGCCCGCCGGTGATCCCCGACTCGACGAACTCGACGAAGCGCGGACACGGCCGCGAGAGCACCTCGATATCGGGGGCGGCGGCGAAAGCATCGATATAGGCCTTGGACTTGTGCGTGCCCTTGGTCGAGATCACCCCGACGCGCTTGTTGCGCGTCGCGCGGGCGGCTCGTCGCACGGCCGGTCGGATCACTTCGACAGTCGGCACGTCATAGCGCTCCCGGGCGTCATGAAGCACCGCGGCGCTCGCGGTATTGCACGCAATGACGAGGATCTTCACACCATGATCGACGAGCCGGTCGAGGCACTCCAGCGCGTACTGCCGCGTTTCGGCAATCGGCCTCGGGCCATAGGGCGCGCGCGCGGTGTCGCCGAGATAGGCGATGGATTCCTGCGGCAATTGATCCAGGACGGCCCGGGCCACGGTCAGTCCGCCATAGCCGGAATCGAAGATCCCGATGGGTGCATCCACGGTGCGAGAGCCTAGGCGAGTTCAGTGCCGGGGAAGCATGGACGTGGCGAGCGTCTCCTGCAACCAGGTCAGGAAGTCGTAGACGACGATGGCGTATGCCGCCGGCTCCTGCGGATCGACCGCCTCGGCGATCGCCTGGAGGCGCTCGGCGTCAGCGTCCTCGCGCAGCCCGAGCCGGTCCCCAAGGACGAGACGGACATCGGTGAGCGCGACGAGGAAAGTGATGGCCTTCGGCTCGCTCAGCTCGACGCGATCATCGACCACCTCGCTCAGGGCGGCGATGGAAGCCGTCAGTCCGCTGAGCTTGCGAGCCCGCAGCGAGTCCTCGGTCAGGCGCCGGAACTCGCGCGCGGCGTCCTCGTCGGTGCGGTTCGCGGCGGGGAAGAGCCGGTCCAGGGCGGGGTCCCGATCCTCCGAGCCGAAGCCGCGGCCCCCGAGTTCGGCCGGCGAGTCGGGCACGGTCACAGAGCCGAAGTCGGCTCCTAGACCGGCGACGATCGCGTCGAACGGGTCCTCACTCACCGGCTGCGTCGACGATGAATCCGATTGCGCCGCAACCGAATCGGTCGGATCGATCAGATCCCGAACCTGATTGAAGAGCTCGATCAGGAGCGCCCGCTCGCCCTCGTCGAGCCGGGCCGCGAACCGCAAACCGGCCCCGCGGCCGCGTCGGGAAAAGCCGCGGGCCACGTCATACGTCCTTTTGGAAGGTGGCCCACAGGCCGAAGCCCTGCAGCGCTTCGGTGTCGATCTCCATCTTCTCCCGAGGCCCCGTGCTCACCACCGCTTTGCCTTTGTGGTGCACATCGAGCATGAGCATCTCGGACTTCTCGCGGGTGTAGCCGAAGTAGCTCTGGAAGACGTACGTGACATAGGACATCAGGTTCACCGGGTCGTTCCACACCAGCGTGATCCACGGGACGTCCAGCGCTTCGTCGGCGCCCGCCGAGGTGACCTCCTGCTCCACGGGCGCGATCGACATAGGACGAAGTTTAGGAGGACGGGGTATGCCAGGAGAGCAGGTATCGCCCGTCGTCGCACGCGAGGGCGCCCTCGCCGAGTTCGAGGGGCCGGAAGGTGTCGACCATCACGGCGAGCTCGTCAAAATACTCGGCGCCAATCGAGCGTTCCATCGCACCCGGCTGCGGCCCGTGGGCGTGTCCTCCGGGGTGCAGCGAAACCGAGCCCACACCGATGCCGCTGCCCTTGCGGGCTTCGTAGTCGCCATCGACATAGAACATGACTTCATCGGAGTCGACATTGGAGTGGTAGTAGGGCACCGGGATCGCCAGCGGGTGGTAGTCGACCTTGCGCGGCACGAAATTGCAGATGACGAAGTTCCAGCCCTCCCACACCTGATGCGCCGGTGGCGGCTGATGGATCCGCCCGGTGATCGGCTCGAAGTCGCTGACATTGAAGGCATAGGGATATAGGCAGCCGTCCCAGCCGACGACATCGAGGACGTGGAAGGGATAGGTGTAGATCGTCCCGGCAATGCCACCGGGGCCAGGACCGCGGTGCTTCACGTAGACCTCGGTCTCCTGGCCGGCGTCGGCACCGACATCCTCGGCGAGCAGCGGACCGAGCGGCGGGCGCAGGTCGCGCTCGCAGTATGGCGAGTGCTCGAGCAGTTGCCCGAACTTGCTGCGGTAGTTCTTCGGCGGGGCGATATGACTGGCCGCCTCCACGGCATACAGCCGCAGCGGCTCGCCATCGGCGTCATCGGCGGGCGGCTTCGGCAGCCAGCGATGAGTGGTGGCGCGCGGGATGATGAGGTAGTCGCCGCGCCCGACATCGAAGGCCCCGAAGACCGTCTCGACCTGCGCGCTGCCACGTTCGACATAGACGCACTCGTCGCCGATCGCGTTGCGGTAGAACGGACTTGGGGCGTCAGCGACGACATACGAGATGCGCACGTCGCCATTGCCGAGGATCAGACGGCGACCGGTGACGGCATCGACACCGCTGCTCTCCGGCGGGAAGAGGTCGTGCAATTTCAGATGCAGCGGCTTGAGGGGATGGTTTGGCGTGAGCGTTTGGTCGGGAAGTTCCCACGCGCGGGCGGCGCTGATTTCGCTCGGGATGCGCCGGTGATACAGCAGCGAGGAGTCGGAGGAGAAGCCCTCCTCCCCCATCAACTCTTCGTAGTAGAGGTTGCCTTGGGGGTCCCGGTGCTGGGTATGCCGCTTGGGCGGGATCGTGCCCATGCTCGCGTAGTGCGCCACATCATCACCTCGTCGTGATCGGCCGGCGGGGGTCTCCCGGGCTCCTTGTCACTGTATGACGTCGTCGCCGCCACCCGGCAATCCGCCAGCCTCCGGGACCAGCCGCCAGTTCTCGCCATCGCGCTCCAGCCGGACCAGGGTGCCCGGCGGCAGTCCCTCCCGCACGTGCAGCGGCAGCGGCAGGAAGCCGTCGGCGGTCACCACGGCATACTCCTGCCCCAGGCGGCCCTCGCCGCCGATGCGGCCATCGCGGATCGTCACGGTCCGCGGCAGTCGGGCGGCGACATCGGGATCGTGGGTGACGATGACGATCGTGGCGCCGGAGCGGCGGTTGACATCGAGCAGCGTGTCGAGGATGCGGTCGCGCGCGGCGTGGTCCAGGGCGCTCGTCGGTTCGTCGGCGAGCACGATGCCCGGGCCGGGTGCGAGAGCCACCGCGAGGGCGCCGAGTTGCAGTTGGCCTTGGGAGAGTTCGGATAGTGGTCGGTCCGCGATCTCGCCGGCGCCGATCAGATCAACGACCTCCTGCGTGGTGGGCACCTCGTCGCCGAGCTTGGCGGCGTGCTGCCGGGCGAAGTCCACATTGCCGCGAATCGTCAAATAGGGCACCAGATTTCGGCGCGCGCCCTGCAGCATGAGCGAGCCGTCCACGGCTTGGTAGCGGTTGAGTTCGCTTTCAGTCAGGGCCGCGAGGTCGCGGTCGCCGACGAAGACTTTGCCGGCGCTCGGTTGGAAGAGACCGGCCAGCAGCGCGAGCAGCGTGGACTTCCCGGACCCGGACGGCCCGAGCAGCCCAACGACTTCGCCGGGCCGGACCGTGATGTCGACGCCAGACAGCGCAGCAACATCGCTGCCCTCGCTGCGATAGATGTGCACCAGCCCGACGGTGGTGACGCCCAGGCCCGGGCGTGGCGTCGCGGTGCTCATGCAGCCTCCCGGAGCCGGTCGAGGCGGCTGCGCCGGGCGACATACCGGCTGGCGAGGGCCGCGACGATGGCGAGGATCAGCAGTGCCGCCCCGGCGGTCACCAGGTTCGGACCGTAGGCCGTGCGCAGATCGGGAGGGAAGGTCGCCGAGGGCGTGGTGAACAGCGGCACCATCTGCAGGGCGGCGGGCGCCGACCAGAGACCGGCGGCCAGACCGAGCCCGCCGGCGAGCAGGACCACCGGCACGGTTTCGAGCATGGCGATGAGTGCGACATCCCGGCGGGTCAGGCCGGCCATCCGCAGGCCGGCATAGTCGCGGCTGCGGGAGCGCCACGAGGTCGCGATGAGCACGACGAGGGCGACCGCACAGGTCAGCAGGGCCAAGCCGCCGACGACGGTCGTCAACTGCAGGCTCCAGGCCGCCCCACTGCGGGCGAAGGTGCGCTCCAGGTCGGCGGGATGCCGCACCCCCGTGACCGGGATGCCCAAGCCGGTGAGGCGCTCACGCACCGAGGCCACGGCGCTCGGGTCCGAGGAGGAGAGGTATGCCGTGAGCTTGGCCGACCCGCGTCCCGTCCAGCCCCGGATCAGCAGGGCGTCGAGGTTGACGACAGCGGTGCGGGCCGGCCCGCCGGGCACATACGCAATCTGGCCGGCCGAGGTGAGCAGTTGGTCGGAGCCGTCGACGAGATAGCCGCCTATCGTCGCCCCCGCAGCCGCGGGTGTCGCCGGCGCGGTCGTCAGTGCCGGCAGGACCTGCGGCACGGACTCGTGGACGACGAAGGCTTCCGTCTGCCCGGAATTGGCAAAGGTGAGCGTCAGGGCGCCGGGTCCGCCGTCGGATGCGGCGATCTCCGGGGAGATCGAGGGTCGCCAGGTGCTGGCCGTGCCCAGGTCCAACGGGTGGTCGTCGATCTGCAGGTCGCTCAGGGTCAGGGTGCCGCGCATCCCGGCCGCGCCGAGCGGGGCCGTCACGCCCAAGCCGATCACCCGGCAACCGTGAGTGCACGGAATCTTGGCGCTGCGGCGGCCCTGGAAGCCGTCGGTAGGGACGGCTCCGAGCGGCACGGTCGTGGTGGCGCCGGCTGCGTCGACGATCTGCAGGGCCGGGGAAAGCGCCGTGGACTGGGCGTCGGGGTCGAGACTCGTGAAGTCCACGGTCGGCAGCTTCGCTGCATAACTGACGGACGTTCCGGTGATCTCCAGCGGCGGCTGCTCGGGGAGGCGAAGCGCTTGCCAGGCAAGGCTTTTCGGATCCGCTCCGGGCCACAGCGCAATACGTGAGAAGTCGTCGGGCAACACACCAATGGTGGTCGTGTTGCCGCTGCCGATCGGATCGATGGTGACCACAGGCGTGATGCTCGTGCCGGTCGGGTCGATGGCGCGAATGGCGTCGGACACGGCCTTGAGGTCTCGTGAGCCGAGGTCGAGGACGGTGGGCGCGCCGGTCTCGGCGGCAGCCCGGTGCTGGCGGTTCAGCGCCCCGACGGCGAAGAGATCGGCGCTGAGGACGACGATTGCCACGGCCACGGTGACGATCGGTGTCAGCCAGCGCGTCGCGCTGCGGCGGCTGGCGTGTAGCAGCGCGGTGGCGGCGCGTGCCCACCCCCGGTGCAATGCCATTCCACCGAGCCAGGCCAGCAAGGCCGGAACGACGCGCGCGGCGACGATGCCGACGGCGACCGCCAGGAGCGTCGGGGCGAGTTGACCGACGGGCCCGCGCACGGCGCCGGTGACCAGCGCGACGAATGCGGCGATGGCGGCCGCAACGACCATCGCCTCGAGGAGGCCGAGCACCATTTTGGCCCGGCCCGCGGGCACCGACCGCAAGAGGTCGGCGATCGGGGCGCGGGCGACGCGGCGCACCGACGAGGCCGCGAGGGCGAGCATGACCAGCAGTGCCAGCAGGGCGGCATACGCCGTGGTCGGGGGGAACTCGGCCGGCGGAGCGGGGGCCAGGAGGGTATGCCGTGCGCCCGCGGCCAGCCCAACCGCAGCCGCCAGCCCAACCGGCACTCCCGCCACGATCGGCGGCAATGTCTCGCGCAGCAACAGGCTCCGGACGCCGCCGGAACCCCGCCCGCGCAGCCGCGCCAGCGCGGCCTCGCCCCGGCGCTGATCTGCCGCGCCCACGAGCACCAGCCACAACACAGTGCACAGGAGCAGGCCCAGTTGAGCCATGAGCAGCGGAACCGTGACGCGCGCCTGGCCGCGCGACGCCGCAGCCGTGTCCGCGATGGCGGGCAAGGAGGTGCTCACGGTGACGGCATCGGAGGCGTCACTGCCATAGCGCGAAACGCCCATCGGGTAGGCGATCCAGTCCTTCGCGACCGCCCCGAGCCGGGCGATATTGTCCGCCGTGATTTGCTCCGGCCGCAGCGGTAAGTCGAGCCCCTGGTGCGGCTCAGCCCAATAGACCTCGCCACCTCCCGCTGGCGCGCGAACGGCGTTCACGAGGGTGGCTTCCGGGGTGAGCATGGTGTCGAAGCCGAGCTTTTCCGCGGCAGCCCCGGTCAAGGTCGTCCCGAACCAGTAGTCACCAGGGACCTGCTCATAAATGCCCGTCACCGTCAGCGTCGCCTGAGGGGAGACCTCCACGCGCGAAACCGACGCATCCCACTCGCCCACCTCAAGGGTGCTGCCGACCGCTTGGTCGTAGACCCGGGCCTGGTCGGCGCTGATGGCGATCTCACCGGCACTGTTGGGGCAGGTGCCGGTGGTCATGCGGACGTGCTCGCACTGGCCGGCGCGCCACAGCAGACTGCCCTCAGGCTCCGCGGCAAGCGGCAGCCTCCGCACCCCGACACTGATGCTGGGTATGCCGTCCGCCAGCGCCGGTTTCAGAGCCTCCGGGACCAGATCGCGCTGATGCTGATAGTCGGTCGTCACATGCATATTCGCGGTGCTGAAGGACAGGATGCGCACGCCCGCGTCGGCGGCCGGCGTGGCACGCACAGTGGTGGCAACAACCGCCTGGTCGAGAGCACGGACATACAACGGCGCGAAAGCGCACGCGGCCGTGACGAGCGAGGCGAGGACGAGCACGACGAGGGCTTGCACCCAGCGATAGCGCAGCGCTGACATCACCTCTCCTGTCCGCTTGTCCCGCCAGTTCCCGCGACGCTATCGCGATGGATTGCTAGCGTGCGGGTGTGACGACCTCGACGCGCTCAGAGGCGGCGGGCAATGGGGCCGTCGAGGTCCGTGACCTGTGCGTCCGGTTCGGCGAGCGACTGGTCCTCGACCGGCTCGGATTCCGTGCGGCACCAGGGGAATTCGTCGCGATCACGGGCCCGTCAGGCGCTGGGAAGTCGACGCTGATCTGGGTGCTGGCCGGAGCGCTCGCACCGACCTCGGGTTCGGTGACCTATGGCGGGGCGCCCATCGGGGACCGCGCGACGGCCGCGCGCGCCGGGATCGCCCTGATCGCGCAGGGCAATGCGCTCTCGACTCCGCTGACCGCGCTCGAGAATGTCGTGGTGCCCCAACTCGCGGCTGGCGTCGCCGCCCGCGACGCCCGGTCCCGCGCTGACGAGGCTCTCGCCGCCGTCGGTCTCGCCTCGGCGCGAACCCAACTGGTCGAGGAACTCTCCGGCGGCCAGCAACAGCGCGTAGCCGTCGCCCGCGCCCTCGCCGCCCAGCCACGCGTCCTGCTCGCCGACGAGCCGACCAGTGATTTGGACGCCGAAACCCGCGAGGCGATCACCGCCCTGCTGGCCGCGCACGCCCGAGCCGGCGGAGCGGTCATCATGGCCACGCACGACGCCTGGTGCGCCGAGCAGGCCGACCGCGAACTCCACCTCGACGCCGGGGCGCTCACAACCATCCGTTGACCGCCGCTGGTGCGCACGAGTCAGCTTGTTACGGTGAGCAAGTGCCAGTGCTGCCGCGCGCCCTGTTCGCTGGGCTCATTGACGATGCCGCCGTCTTCCCGCCCGGGAATGCGCCACTCGACGCGGCCGTGGCGGCGCATCGTCGGATCCGGCGCAGCGCCAATAGCGACCTGATTGGTCCACTTCTGTTGCCGCCCAACGCAATTCCAGCAGCGCTCGATCTCGCCGGGCTCGCTGACCTCGCCGGCCCGGACGACGGCGAAGTGCGCGACGAGCAACCCCTGGACATCGCCATCGCGGCCCGCCCAGGCACGCCTCGCGAGGACACGGAGTATGCCGCCCAGCTCGCCGCCGCCGACTCGCGCGTCGTGCTGCGCGCGGTCGAGGTGGGGTGGGAGGACGGTTGGGAGCGCGCGGATCTCGCCGCCCCCGTGCTCGTCGTCGAGCTGCCCCGCGGCACCGAGCAGCCCCTGCCGTTGACCGATCTGGCGATCGCGCGCGCCGAGCGACCAGACACGCAGTGGCTCGCGAAATTCCGCACCGGCGCCACCGATTCATGGGCCTGGCCCACCGAGAACGAGCTCGCCCGGACGATTCAGAACGCCCTCGCCATGGACGTCCCGTTGAAGCTGACCGGCGGCCTGCACCATGCCGTGCGCGGACGCCATACCGGCGAAGAACATGGCGTTCTCAATGTGCTCGCCGCTTTCGCCGCCGCGCGCGCCGGCCGGTCGGTGCCCTTCCTCGCGTCGGTGCTCGCCGAGCGGGACCTGGCCGTCCTGGTCGCCGCGTTGACCGACCTGACCCCAGACCAGGTGAGCATGCTGCGGGCGGACTTCCCGTCATACGGCTGCTGCGACGTGCTCGAACCCCTGGCCGAACTGACCGCACTCGACCTCCTCACAAAGGACCCCTCATGAACTGGTGGCACGACCTGCCCGCCGACGAGCCCTTCGGCCTGGACAACCTGCCCTACGGCGTGGCCGAGTTCCCTGACGGCCCGCGGGTCGTGGTCCGCATCGCCGACCACGCGCTGGACATCGCCCGGCTCGCCGAGCAGGCGGGTATGGAGTCCGGCATGGTCTGGGAGTCCGGGAGCCTCAACGCTTTCCTCGACCAAGGACCCGAAGCGTGGGCCGCCGCCCGGGCCTGGTTGCAGGACACGCTGCGCGGCACCGAGCGCGCCGATTGCGTTGCGCCGCATCTGCATCCGCTCGCTGGGGTCGCCATGAGGCTGCCGATCGAGGTGGCCGACTATGTCGACTTCTATGCCAGCGAGCACCACGCGACCAATGTCGGCCGGATGTTCCGGCCCGACTCCGAGCCGCTGACGCCGAACTGGAAGCACCTGCCGATCGGCTATCACGGGCGTTCCGGGACGATCGTGGCGAGCGGCACCGAGATCGTGCGCCCGTCCGGTCAGCGCAAGCCTCCGGAGTCGACCGCGCCAGTTTTCGGCCCGAGCGTCCGGCTGGATATCGAAGCCGAATTGGGCTTCGTGGTCGGCGGGGGCACGCGCCTCGGGCAGCCGGTCGCGATGGCTGACGCCTGGCAGCACATCTTCGGCGTCGTCATCCTCAACGACTGGTCGGCGCGCGACATCCAGGCCTGGGAGTATGTCCCGCTCGGGCCCTTCCTCGGCAAGTCCTTCGCCACCTCGATCGGCGCCTGGGTCACACCGATGGCCGCTCTCAGCGAGGCGAAAGTGCCTCTTCCGGGACAGGATCCGGCCCCCCTGCGCTATCTTGCGGGCGAGGCGGCATACGGTTTGGACATCCACTATGAGGTGGACTGGAATGGCACGATCGTCTCCCGGCCGGAATATCGCGAGATGTATTGGTCGCCCGCGCAGATGGTGGCGCATATGACGGTTAATGGGGCGACGCTGCGCAGCGGAGACATCTTCGGGTCGGGGACGATCAGCGGGCCGGCCAAGGAGACCCGCGGATGCTTCCTCGAATTGACGTGGAGCGGTCAGGAGCCGGTGACGCTGGCCGACGCGTCGACGCGGACCTTCCTTGAGGATGGCGACACGATCACCCTGCGCGCGAGCGCGCCCGGCCCGAATGGCACCGTTATCGGCCTCGCCGAGTGTGTCGGCACGATCGCCCCGGCCCGGTAGCCGACCGGACGCTCAGGGCTGCGGCGGAGTCTTCGGTGCGCGCTTGGGCTGGCGACCCTGGACCACATTCGTGCCGCCGATCTTGTCGTGCAGCGCCTGACGCCGGCCATCGAAGGCCGGGAAGAGCAGGTCGACGACGCGCAGCAACATCGCGAGCAGGCTGAGCCCGGACGGCAGCGCGCCGAGGATGGCGATGGCGAGCGTCAAGGCATATCGGCGCAGCGCCACCTGCAGCGACAGCGGCCCGGCCTTGTCGCGCTCCCGCACGCTGATCCGCAGCGCCATCTTGCCGGGAGTCGCGCCGCGCCAGGTGTTGAAGCCGACGTTGTAGACCAACCCGACGAGGATGGTGATCGCGACATAGGTGAGGAAGTCGCGACCGGTCAGATAGCTCGACAGCGAATTGAGCAGGTCCTCGAAAACCTTCGGGTCGTCGCTGCTATTGCCGGCGGCGACGAAATCGTCGATCCACGGGCGCAGCGCTTTGAGCAAGAAGTAGCCGCCGAAGATGCTCGACAACAGGCCCGTCAGCAGGATGTCGAGGATGTAGGCCCCGACGCGCTGCCAGTAGCCCGCGAGCGGCACGCCGTCCGGGGTGGCCGGGCCACTGGCATACCCCATGCCGGGACCCCAGCCGGGCTGCTGCTGGCCGTAGGGCGCGGGCTGCTGGCCCCATTGCTGCTGCACGCCCCCGGCGGGCGGGGCACCCCAGTGCGTCTGCTGCGGCGGCGGCGCGCTCGACGGGCCGCGCCAACCATATGGATCCTCGCCGGCCGCGGCGGGCGGCACCTGCGCAGTGGGGCCGGCTGGTGGAGCGCTCGTCTCGGGCGGGGTCCAGCGGGTGGTTCGGGGTGCGGTATGCCGGGTCCAGACGACGCCATCGAAGTAGCGCAACTGGTCGGCGGCCTCGGGGTCGTCATACCAGCCGGGCGTGCTCGGGGTCTCCACGGACCGATCCTTTCACGCCGGCCCGGGGAGCCCCATATCGGCGGGGACGGCGCGGGCATACTATCGGCGCATGATCGAGCAGCGTCGCGTCCTCAAGACCGCCATCCCTGGCCCGAAATCACAGGAGCTCCACCAGCGGAAGCTGGCGTCGGTCTCGACGGGCGTGAGCACCGGCCTGCCGATCTATGTCGAGTCCGGACAGGACGGGATCTTGCGCGATGTCGATGGCAACCAGCTCATCGACTTCGGCTCCGGCATCGCCGTCACGAGCGTCGGCAATGGCAACCAGCGGATCATCGATGCGGTGCAGAAGCAGATCGCCGACTTCACTCACACCTGCTTCATGGTCACGCCCTATGAGGAGTACGTCGAGGTCTGCGAGGAGCTGAACAAGCGGACGCCCGGCAGCCACGAGAAGCGCACGGCGCTCTTCAACTCCGGAGCGGAGGCGGTCGAGAATGCGGTCAAAGTGGCCCGGCACTACACCGGCAAGGACGCGATCGTCGCCTTCGATCATGCTTACCACGGACGCACCAACCTGACGCTGGCGATGACGGCCAAGAACATGCCCTACAAGCACAAGTTCGGGCCCTTTGCCTCCGAGCTGTACCGCGTGCCGATGGCCTACCCCTACCGCTGGCCGGGCGGCGAAAAGCACTGCGAGGCAGAGGCTTTCAGCTATATCACCGACCAGATTCATGCCCAGATCGGCGAGGAGAACACCGCCGCCGTCATCATCGAGCCGATCCAGGGCGAGGGCGGTTTCATCGTCCCGCCGCCCGGCTTCCTGCCCGCGCTGGCGCAGTGGTGCCGCGACCACGACATCCTTTTCATCGCTGACGAAGTGCAGTCCGGCTTCTGTCGCAGCGGTGACTGGTTCGCCGTCGATCACGAGGAGGTCGTGCCCGACATCATCGTCACCGCCAAGGGCATTGCCGGCGGTATGCCGCTCTCCGGCATCACCGGTCGCGCCGACATCATGGACACCATCCACGGCGGCGGCCTCGGCGGTACCTATGGCGGCAACCCCGTCGCCTGCGCCGCGGCGCTCGCCTCGATCGAGACGATGGAAGCCGACGACCTGGCCGGGCGGGCACGCGAGATCGAGGCCATCCTCAAGGGCCGCCTCGGCGAGTTGTCGGAGAAGTATGAGCAGGTCGGGGAGGTCCGTGGCCGCGGCGCGATGATCGCGATGGAGTTGGTGGAGGATCGCGTGACGAAGGCGCCCGCCGCCGCTCTCACCGGCGCGATCAACAAGGCCTGCCACGAGCGCGGCCTGGTCACCTTGACCTGCGGCACCCTCGGCAATGTCTTCCGCTTCCTGCCGCCGCTGACGATTAGCGACGACTTGCTCAACGAGGGCATGGACATCCTCGGCGAGGCCTTCGCCGCCTCGCTCTGAGTCGCGTGAATAAGGTCTGTGCTTTGGCACCGTATGTGGTGCCAAAGCTCAGGCCTACCCGTGGGTCATGAGCGCAGCGGTGCAGGGACTCGCGCTGGCGCGCACCTACTTCGTTGAGTTGGTCTCCCCCGTGCTCCGGCAGGAGTTCCCGAATCTTGGGTATGCCGCGGCTCGCCTCGGCACCGGATCGGACGTCCTCGGACTGGACGACGAGATGTCGCGCGATCACGACTGGGGGCTGCGCCTGCAGTTGTTCGTCGGCGAGCGCGACGTTGACCGAGTCAGCGTTACGTTGGACCAGCAACTCCCCCAACGATTTCGGGGCTTCCCGATCCGGTTCGGGATGTCGGGCGACCCGACCGAGCGGGTGCGGATCGACGTGTCCACGCTCGACCGGTTCGCGCAGGAGGACCTGGGCTTCGACCCGCGCCGCGACCCGTCACCATACGACTGGCTGAGCCTCACCGGTCAGGCGGCTCTCGAAGTGACCGCCGGTGAGGTCTTCCGCGACGACGCCGGCGACCTAACGGCCTTACGCGAGGCGCTGGTGTGGTGGCCCGATGACCTCTGGCGCTATCTCGTGGCCTGCGACTGGCAACGCCTCGACCAGGAACTTCCGCTGATGCAGCGGGCCGGCGACCGCGGCGACGATCTCGGCTCGCGGGTGATCGCCGGGCGCCTTGTCGACGTGGCGATGCATCTCGGGTTCCTGCTGTGTCGCCAGTGGGCGCCCTATTCCAAGTGGCGCGGCACACTCTTCACTCGGTTGCCGCTCGACCCCGCAATCGGGACAGCACTGGGCCAGGCGCTCCGAGCCGACGATTGGCACGCCCGAGGGGCCCACCTCGCGAGCGCCCTAGAAGCACTGGCCACCCAACAGCGACGAATCGGCTTGCCCTCGGCCACGCCTGTCGCCGTCCCGTTCTGGGACCGGCCATACCTCCATGTCGATCCACACCTCGTGCCCGAACTCCCGGACAGCATTGACGACCCGCTAGTGCGCGACCTCCCGCCCGGGCTCGGCAGCATCGAGCAGCGAACCGACAACGTCGATGTGTTGATGCACCCGGCCCGCCGCCGTGCCGCCCTGGGCTGAGAATCCCGCGGCGCTAGAGTGGCCAGGTCGCGACCTCGGCGGGAGAAGACCCGCGCGGGCTGACACGTCGACCTCCTTCATCAGAGAAAGGACGGCGTTATGCGCGAAGACTTGCACCGCCTAGACCGACTCGCCACCGCAGTCAGCGGCGATCCGAGTGTCATCGCGATCTTGGGCCTCGGCTCGGCCGGCCAAGAGACGCACCGCTTTGACGATCACTCCGATATCGACTTCTTCGTCGTCGTCACGGACGCGGACGCCAAGCGTCGCTACCTCGACGACATCGCCTGGCTTGGCGGCTTCGGCGGCGAAGTGATCTACGAGTTCGTCAATGACCCGAACGGCCGCAAAGCGCTCTTCGCCGACGGCCTCTTCCTGGAGTACGCCATCTTCACGCCGGCGGAGCTCCAGGCCCTCCCGCTGAGCGGCGTCCGCGTTGTCTGGAGCAGACCGGACTTCCACTACGACGAGATCGATCCTCCCGCCAGAGGCGCGCTCGATACCGTCGAGTTCCATCTCAACGAGGCCCTGACCAATCTATTCGTGGGACTTCATCGACAGCTGCGCGGCGAACGCCTGACGGCCATGCGCTTCATCCAGGTGTATGCCGTCGACCGGGTCCTCGCGCTCCAGCGCCTTGACCCAGGCACGACCTGGGCCGATCCAGACCCCTTCGAAGCCATCCGTCGGGTGGAGAGCGCGCGCGGCGGCGACCAACCGGACTACTCCAGCATGGCCCCGGGATACGGCAACAATGTCGACGGCGCTCGCGCAATCCTTGCCTGGCTGTCCACGAACTACCCGACAGACCCGCACATCGTCAGCGCCATCGAGGACCTATTGGCGACCGCAGCCTCGGCGTCGACAGCATGACACCGCGTCGTTCGGTCTGGTTCCTCACCCACCCGCAGGTCGTCGTCGACCCCGACACTCCGGTTCCGCACTGGGGTCTTTCGGCGGTGGGTCGGCAGCGGGCCGCCGCCATCGCCGGCGCGCCCTTCCTCGACGCCGTGACAGCCGTGTGGAGTTCGACGGAGACCAAGGCGCGGGAGACAGCGGAGCTGGTGGCGGGCGGCATACCCCGGCTTGAGTTGGCGCAGTTGGGTGAGAACGACCGCAGTGCAACGGGATTCGTGCCACCTGAGGAGTTCGAGGAACTCGCGGATGCCTTCTTCGCCTACCCCGAACGAAGTGTCCGAGGCTGGGCGACGGCCGCCGACGAGCAGGCCCGGATTGTCGCGGCGCTCGAGTCGGTTCTCGCGGACCCTCGTTCCGGCGACGGCGATATCGTCATCGTCGCCCACGGCGGCGTCGGCACGCTGTTGCTGTGCCACCTCCTGGGCCAGGCCATCACGCGCGATCTCGACCAGCCAGGCCAAGGACACTTCTTCCGTTTCGACCGGGACACTCGCGCCCTCGCCCACGGCTGGCGGCCACTGGAGGACCTGCAGATATGAGGACACCGCCACCATTCGACCTCAGCGGCCGAGCAGCCCTCGTCACGGGGGCCGGCTCCCCGACAGGCATTGGGTATGCCGCGGCGCGCCTCCTCGGCGACCTCGGCGCGTCTCTCACTCTCGCCGCCACCACGGACCGGGTGCACGAGCGCGCCGCAGAACTGGGGGCGCGCGGCATACCGACGCTCGGGGTGGTCGGCGACCTCACGCGGGAGGAGGACGCGAGTTCCCTTGTTGCGCAGGCGTATGCCGCACACGGGCGCCTCGACATCCTGGTCGCCAACGCCGGCATGGTGTCCGCGCTGGACGGTGACTACCTCGCTGGCTCCATCGACGAGACCGACCCGCAGCGGTGGCGGGCGTCGCTGGCGCGAAATCTCGACACGGCATACCTCACCTGCCGCGCAGCCCTGCCCCACCTGCGCGCGAGCGGCGCCGGCCGGATCATCCTGGTCTCCTCCGTGACCGGGGCCGCGATGGCCATGCGGGGCGAGGTGGCGTATGCCGCGGCCAAGGCCGCCCTCGTCGGGCTCGCGCGCGCGTTGTCCGTGGACGAGGCGCGCCACGGCGTCACCGTCAATGTCGTCGCGCCGGGCTGGATCGCCACCGGCTCCCAAACACCTGGCGAGGTGACCGAAGGCGAGTTGGTTCCGGCCGGCCGATCCGGCACCGCCGACGAGATCGCCGCCGCCATTGCCTTCCTCGCCTCTCCCGGCGCGGCATACATCACCGGCCAGGTCCTGCTCGTCGACGGCGGCAACTCGATCGCCGAGGAGCGCCGGACCCCCGGCCCTTGACGTGTCCACTTGCATTTTGCAAGTATGCCGGTCATGAGCCTCTTCATCACCTGCCCGGTCGACAACGTCGAGCGGACGACCGCGTTCTACACCGCTCTCGGCTGGACCCTCAATCCCGAGATGTCCGACCACAATGTGTCCTGCTTTGCTCTCGCGCCGGAGCAATACCTGATGCTCTGCAGCCGCGAGGGGTATGCCAGTGTCGGCGGCACCGAGGACCTGATCGGCGGGCCGGACACGCCCTCGAAGGTCACCGTCTCCTTCGACCTCGACAGCCGCGAGGCCGTCGATGAGCTGATCGAGCGGGCTGCCGCCGCGGGCGGACGGATCGGCGACACCGACGACTATCCGTTCATGTATCAGCGCCAATTCGACGACCCCGACGGCTACCACTACTCGCCGTTCTGGATGAAGCCGGACACTGAACCGGGCGCGTGAGCGATCTCGCCGCCGCCCTTGAGGTTGTCGGCGCGCGTTGGGCCCTGCTGATCGTGGAACGCCTGCTGGAGCAACCCCAGCGGTATGGCGATCTGCAGCGCGACCTCGGCGTGCCGACGAACATCCTGGCCACGCGTCTGCGCGAACTTGAAACCGCCGGCGTCCTATATCGGCTGCCACTGCGCCACAACACCCGCGCCTATGCCCTGACCGAGCGCGGCCGCGACCTGCGCGAGTCCATCGACGCCCTTGGCCGCTGGGGTGCTGCTGGACCGGCGAACCTCAGCGATGCCAATGTCCACCCTGCCGAGTCGTGATCCGGACATAAGCCCAGGTCAAGTCCGCGGGTCGCCGTTGCGCGAGTGGGCGCTCGACGAACCCACCCCGTCAAGCTGATCGTCAGTTGCCTGACGCTCGGCCTGATGCTGGCGCTCGCCGTCACCGTGCTCAGCCGGGCCGAGGCGCTGAACACCATCTGCGGCCAGACTCTGCCCATCGCGATTCGCGGGCCGGTCGTCACCGGCGGCGAGCCGGGCTTCACCCTCCCCCACGACCTGGTCGTCGCCTGCACGACGCAGGCACGCTCGCAGGTTGCGACGGCCGTGTCCATCGGTCTCGGCCTCGGCTCCCTGCTCGCGGCGGTAATCATCGGACTCGAGCGCCGCCCCCGCCGCGGCTGACGCCCGACGCAAAGTGCTACATTCGTAGCATGACGACCATCAGCCAGCGCGAGTTGCGCAATGACAACGCCCAGATCATGCGCCGCGTCGAAGCGGGCGAGCGCTTCACGGTGACCCGCAGAGGTAAGCCGATCGCGGACGTCGTCCCACACGTGAACGATCGCCGCGAAGCGGTCAGCTTTGAAGAGTTGAGCCGGCTTTTGGGAAACCTTCCGCCCTGGGATATCGCGTCCTTCGAGGCAGATGAACGGGAGTTCCTCGACGCCCGAATCGGCAATCTCGCAGACGAGGACGCCTGGGACCGGCCGTCACAAGCATGACCCCCCGCATCCTGCTGGACACCTCAGCCGTCATCGACCCGCCGAGACACGATGCCGTGCCGGGCCACCACTACGTCATCAGCACCATCACACTGGCGGAACTTACGTCAGGCCTCAGCCACCCGGACCCGCTTGTCGCCGCACACCGCCGCCAGCGACTAAGCATAATCAGGTCGTCCATCAAGCCACTCGTGTACTCCGAGGTCGCGGCCAGCCACTATGGCACGTTGATCGCGCTCACGAGGGCTGCTGGTCGCAATCCCCGGCCCCGAAGGTTCGACCTGATGATCGCGTCGGTGGCTGCGGAACACGGCATACCGCTGATGACTCGAAACCCGCGCGACTTCCAGGATTGCACCCGCCTAGTGCAGATCATCGCCGCCGAATGACGCAGGCTGCGGTCGCCGGGGACTAGGGAGTGATCGTCAACGGCGTGCCGCTCGCGGTCAGCTTCCAGTCGATGGTGAAGAAGCTCGGCGGGTCGACGACGCCATGGGCGGTCACCCAGTCGATGATCAGCTGCCGGATCTCCAACTGCTTGTTGTAGACCACCGGAGCCGTCGTCACGCCGGGGAAGCCGCCACCACCGGACTGGCGGTAGTTGTTGATCGCGACGCCGAACTGCTGGGAGTCGGCGACGGGAGCGCCGTCATACGACAGCCCCACGACCCGCGAGCCTACCGGCGCGGCGAGGTCGATGTCATAGGTGAGCCGGGCGTCCAGGCCCCACATGATGTCGTAGTTGTAGTCCGGCGTGCCGTTCGGGGCGGCGACGGTGGCGGCATTGGTGACATCCGCCGCGGCATAGGTCCCTGGCCCGGGCACCGGCTTGAAGTACTCCGCCGACTTCTCCAGATAGGCCTTGACCTGGGCACCGGAGAACTGGATGCCGAGCAGGGTGTTGTCGTAGATGTAGAGCCCCGCGACATCGCGCACCGTGACCGAGCCCTGCGGGATCGCGGCCGCCTTGTTGAAGGGCGCGGCAATGGACAAGACCGGCAGGCCGGCGGCGGCGCCCGTCAGGTGGGCCTTGACCTCCTGCGCCTGCACTTGGTTGATGAAGTCCATCGCGGCGGTGTCCTCATAACGTGACGTGGCCGCGCTCATCGCCTGCGTGCAGGTGCCGATGACGGAGTTGACATAGGCGAGAACCTTCTCGTGCGCGGGGCGGATAAGCGCCGCGATCGTTGGGTCCTCGGGCACGGTGTTGGCATTCAGCGTGGTCGCCGATGAGGAGCCGACCTGCCAGCGACCCTTGACCTTGACGATGATCGTCAGGCGATTCGCCTTCTCGCTTGCCGCGTGCGCCGGATCGGCGATGATCGCCGCCCCGCCGACTACAGCCATCGAAAGCAGCGCTCGCCGAGATGAGGTGACAGTGTGCAGAGCCCCGTATGCAGTCATGCTTGCGAAGGTGACTGTTACCGGCCGGTAGTGCTCGGCTAGCGCCGCCTTATTGCGCCTGCGGCAGAGCGCGACATTAGAGGTTGCCGCGTTTGTCCTGCTCACGCTCGATGGACTCGAAAAGGGCCTTGAAATTGCCCTTCCCGAAGCCGAGCGAGCCGTGCCGCTCGATGACCTCGAAGAAAACGGTCGGCCGGTCGCCGAGCGGCTTGGTGAAGATCTGCAGAAGGTAGCCGTCCTCATCGCGGTCGACGAGGATCTTGCGCTTCTGCAACTCCTCCACGGGAACCCGCACCTGGCCGATCCGCGCGCGCAGTTCGGGATCTTCGTAGTAGGCGTCCGGGGTGTCGAGGAACTCCACTCCCTCCTTGCGCAACTCATCGACCGTGCGCAGGATGTCATTGGTCGCGAGCGCCAGATGCTGAGCACCGGGGCCGGCGTAGAAGTCGAGGTACTCATCGATCTGGCTGCGCTTCTTGGCGATTGCCGGCTCGTTGAGCGGAAACTTGACGCGGTGGTTGCCATTAGCGACGACCTTGGACATCAGGGCGGAGTAGTCGGTCGCGATGTCATCGCCGACGAACTCCGCCATGTTCACAAAGCCCATGACCTTGTTGTAGAACGTGACCCAGTCGTCCATCTTGCCGAGTTCGACATTGCCGACCACGTGGTCGAGCGCCTGGAAGAGCCGCTTCGGCGCTCCCTCACGCTTGACGAAACTGGAGGCTCGGGGGAGGTAGCCCGGGACGTGCGGTCCGGCATACCGGACCCCGTCGATCTCGCGCTGCACGAGGGTATGCCGAGTCTCCCCATAGGTGGCGATCGCGGCCAGGCGCACGGTCCCGAACTCGTCGGAGATCTCGTAGGGCTCTGCGAGGACGGTCGCGCCGGCGCGCTTGGCCTGAGCGATGCACTTGTCGACATCGGGAACCTCGAGACCGATGTCGACGACACCATCACCATGCTTGGCGTGGTGGGCGATGAGGGGGCTGTTCGGGTCGACGGCACCTTTGAGGACGAACTTGATCGAACCCGACTTCAGCACGAAGGCCTTGTGGTCGCGGTTGCCGTTCTCGGGGCCGGAGTAGGCGACCAGCTCCATACCCCAGACCGATTGGTAGTAGTGGGCTGCCTGGGTGGCATTGCCGACGACGAAAACGATGGCGTCCCATCCCGTGACGGGGAAGGGGTCGGTGCTGGCGTCGTACTCCACCAAGCCGATCAGTTGCTTGAGCTGATGCAGGCCCAGATCGGCGTCGCGCTCGGATTCGGTCAGGGTCATGGTCGGCTCGGGCATATCCCTCACTGTGCCGATTACCGGGAGAGTGCGCAACAACGCTAGGTATCTTTACTCAATTTGTTCGGCCATGTGGCAAGTTGACCGATAAAGCTGTCACTATCAACGCGTGGCACCCTCCCCCGGCACGACGATCGACGAACTGGACGCGCGTCTGATCGAAGTTTTTTCGGACGACCCCGATATCGGCGTCCTCGGTGCCTCGCGAACCCTCGGCGTCGCCCGCGGCACGGTGCAGGCCCGCCTTGATCGGCTCTCGCAGCGCGGCGTCATCCACAGCTTTGCCCCCACCTTGGATCCGGAGGCCCTCGGCTTCCCCGTGACGGCCTTTTGCATGCTGGAGATTCGCCAGCGCCAGGGGCACACGCCGGTGGTCGAGCACCTCACGAGCATCCCTGAAGTGCTGGAGATCCACTCCATCACCGGCCAGGGCGACCTGCTGGTCCGTGTCGTCGCGCGCGACAACGCCGACCTGGGCCGGGTCATCGATGCCGTCCTCAATGACGAGCATGTGGTCCGCGCAAATACCGCGATCTCGCTGGTCACCCACCTGCAGCACCGCACCGCGCCCCTGGTGCGCCGCGCGCTGACGGACTGATCTCGGGCTGCGCGAGCAGCCCACCGAACCGGCCCCGCTCCCGGGCTACCTATGTAACCGCCCCGCTCCCGGGCGACATACCGGCCCTGCTCCCGGGCTAGGCACGACGGCGAAGGGCCGCCACACCGATGAGGTGTGGCGGCCCTTTGTCCAATGTGTCAGCCCCGTGGTCGGCGGGCTGCCATCGTCGACGTCAGCCGCGGAATGCTGCCCACTGCGCCTTCATGCGCGACTTCTGACCGGCGGTGAACATGGTCATGCACGAGTCGTAGGTGTAGTCCATGAAGTTCTTGATGGGGTCCAAGCCCGGGGACGAGCAGGTATTGCGGCCGGTCGGGCAGCCGAAAGCGGGCGAGGCTTCGGCCGGCGTGTCGGCGACCTGGTCACCCGCGCCGCCGCAGCCGCCCTGGAAGGTGTGCCACAGCCCCATCCAGTGGCCGACCTCGTGCGTGGCGGTGTCACCGAGGTTGTAGTTGGTGGCGGAGCCGCCGGGCAGGCTGGAGTGCAGCAGCACCACGCCATCCATCTTGTCCCCGGCGTTGCCGTCGAAGGGGAAGGTCGCCCAGCCGAGCAGACCGCCGCTGAGGTTGGCCGTGTAGATGTTGAGGGCGTTCGTGCCGCCCTTGCGCAGCGTGGTCTTCATCGACCGCTCGGCGCTCGAGCCGGCCTTGAGGTTGAACCACGTGGAGTTGTTGACCCGCTTGGTGGCCATGAGCTTGAACGAGAAGCCGGCCGTCCCAAAGGCGTTGTTCAGGACTGCCATCTGCTTGCTGACCCGGGTCTGGGTCACCGCACCCTTGGTGCCTGCGGTGATGATGTTGAAGTAGACCGGCACGACCGTCGCCGGCGCCTGACGACCCTGGGCATCGACCGCGCGGCCCTGGGCGTCCAGGTGCAACCCACGGTCGGCGAGGGCCTTCTGGAAGATCTTCTCGGCGGCCGCGACCTCGGCCTGCGAGCCGTGGTTCGGGTCCTTCGCGACGCCCCCCTTGGCGACGCGGGCGTCGGTGTGGACGACGCAGTCGGCAGCAGCGGAGTTCGTGCCTGCCATCACCTTGGCCGACGCGGGGGCCGCGCCGATCCCCAGGGTCAGCAGTGCAGCGCTTGGGATCGCCAGCATGGCTCGACGTGACATATGTGGTGTCCTTTCGTTTCCTCCCGGAGGGCCCCCTTCGGTCCCTCCGCGGGAACACCCTGCCACGTTCAGTCGCGAAGGGCGACGAAATCGGGAAGTCAAAGGCTCACATACTCTCCGGGCACCCGCGAGCGTCAGTCCTCGCCGTCCTGCGGGGCGCGCAAGCCGTCGTAGATCTCCTGGCAGATCGGGCATACCGGGAACTTTTGTGGGTCCCGCCCCGGCACCCACACCTTGCCACACAACGCCACCACCGGCTCGCCGGTCATCGCGGACTCGAGAATCTTCTCTTTGCGGACATAGTGGCTGAACCGCTCGTGATCGCCCGGCTCTTGCAGTTGGGGGACTGTTTCGGTCCGCTCCAGCAAAGACGTACTCGTCGAGGGGCCGCCGGGAGCGCCCGGCTCGTCCAGTCCAGGGCTGCTGCTCATGCCGGCCAGTGTATGACGAGGCTCCCCTGCTGCTTCGGGCGTCAGTTCATCCCCGGGTCCCGCGGATAGCTCGCCACCAAGGCGAGCGCACCCCGCTGCCGGGCGAGGACGGTTCGCCACAGGTCTTGCCCCACGGGGCCGAAGCCATCCCCGCTCTCCCGAGCGACGACATACCAACTGCCCGCATCAATCTCGGCCTCCAACTGGCCGGCGGTCCAGCCGGCATAGCCGGCGAAGATGCGCAGGCCCACCACCATTCCCGAGAGGGCATGCGGGTCGCCGTCCAGATCCACCAAACCGATCCCGGGCAACACGCGCCGCAGGCCGGTCGGGGTTGGTCCGTCCCCGCCGAGGCGGGCTACGGCGAGGGCCGAGTCGACCTCGACGGGTCCGCCTTGAAAGAGCCGCTCGCAATCGGGTGCGGCGCTGCCCCAACCCGGGAGCACCGCGTCGACTTGTGCTTCGAGGGGCCTGCCCAGGATCACACCTTGGGCTCCGTCCGGTCCGTGGTGCAGCACGAGGATGACGCTGCGAAAGAAGATGCCCTCGTCGATCTCAGGTGTCGCGACGAGCAGGCATCCGGACAACTGCGTCGGGCGCATGGACATAGTGTCTCGCACGCAGGCCCGCCATGACCCCCAATCCGACGCCTAGTGCATCGCAGAGCAGGTCACCCCACGACCCGCTGCGGTGCGGCAGCAGGGCGGCCTGCGTGATCTCGGAGGCGGCGGCATACGCCAGCATCCCGCCGGCCACCCAAGGCACCGGCCACCGCCCGAGCACCGCGAGCGCCGTGGGCACCCAGAAGATCAAGGTATGGATGACCTTGTCCGCGTGCGGGAAGAGCGCCGGGCCGCCGGGGTCGGGGTCGAAGAGCGCATAGGCGTTGGCGGCGATCGCGAGCACGGCAAGGGTCCGGGCGAGCCGGGGGGTGGGCAGCATTGAGGATTCCAGGTCGGGGGCGAGCGGGTCGGCGGCACGAGGGCGGCCATCACTACTACTGTGCCGGACTATGGATGCCTTCGTCGAAATGGCCGGAGTCGGCACGGCGCTCGCGCCACCGGATCTCGTCGCGCTCGATCTGTCGGTGCGTTGCCCGGGCGGATCCGTCGCGGATGCTTTGCAGTCGGCCGACACCGGGATGCACGCGATCCTCGGGCTGGCCCGGGACGGCGGGTTGAAGCCGGCCGAGATGCAGACCACGGGGGCCTCGGTCTATCCGCAATATGACCGCGACGGTTCCTCGATCAGCGGCTATGTCGCGCAGCAGTCGCTACGCTTGCGGATCCGCGATCGCGACCAGGTCGGTCGCCTCATCACCGCCTTCTCCACGGCCGTCGGCAATGCCTTGACGATCGACAATATCGCCCTTCAGATCGAGGACACCGCGCCGCTGGTGACCGAGGCCCGGCGGGCGGCCTTCGCCGATGCCGAGACCAAGGCGCGCCAGTTCGCGGCACTTGCCGGCCGGGCCTTGGGCCAGGTGCTGTATGTCGTGGACACCCCCTCCGGCGGGGGGCCGGTCCCCGTGGGTGGCCTCTCGCGCGCGAAGATGGCGATGGACAGCTATGCCGGGTCGATGCCGGTGGAGCTGGGCGAAAACTCGGTCAGCGCGCAGGTTGTCGTGCGCTGGGCCTGGAACTGAACCGGCGCACTGACACGTGAGCGCACTCGACATCCTCGGCTGGGCCGGCTCGGCCCTGCTGGTCTTTTCCGTGATGCAGACCCGCATCCTGCGGCTGCGCCTGCTCAACCTCGCCGCCACGATCGCCCTGCTGGTCTTCAATTGGGGCATCGAGGTCTGGTCGATGGTGGCCATGAATGCCGTCCTGGCCGGGCTCAATGTCTACTACATCGTGAAGCTGCTGCGCGAGCACCGCGGGGCTGGCGCGGCCTACGAGATCATCCCGGTCGAGGCCGATGATGCGCCCCTGCAGCGCTATCTGAGCCGGCACGCGGCCGACATCAGTCGCTTCAATCCGGGTTTCGCGGGGATGGCCGCACCCGCGACGGCATACCTCATCCAAAATGGCGACACCACGGCTGGGGTGGTGATCGTGCACGATGCCGGCGACGGCACGGCGCAGGTGGATCTGGATTATGTCACCGAGCCCTATCGCGACTTCTCCCCCGGCGAGTTCGTTTATCGCGAGAGTGAACTGTTGCAGCGCAAGGGTTTTCGGCGGGTGCTCACGCCGCCCGGAATGGTTGCCACGCACTACGGGCGGCTCGGGTTCACCCAGCAAGGCGATCGTTGGGCGCTCGATCTGGGCGAGCCGAGCCGAACCTGATCGGCATACCGACGCCTCCACGGCGTGACGGAAGATGTCCACCAAAGCTCGCGAACGAGCCGGTGGAGGTGGCGGGAATCGAACCCGCGTCCACTGACGGCGAACCAGGACTTCTCCGGGTGCAGTGCGCTATGGAGTTTCTCGGCCCCAGGGCTCGCGCGCACACGTTCCCTGACAGGCCCAGCCGAGTAAGAGTCCCGCGCCACCCCTCGGCAAGGCGACGCAGCAAGATCTCTAGCTGACGCTGGTGACTATGCGGAGATCACGCATAGGCCAACGGACTTCGGGCTCGCTCAGGCGGCGAGGGCGAAGTCGGTGCGCTTGGAGTTGGCACCTATTGGTTTGCACGGAGCGTTGACGAGATAACCGTGCGTCCTCGACCCGCTTCCCCTGGAAGACCGACCAATGTCGAAACCGATCACCCCCGAGGGGCGAACGACCTTCCGTCACGCTGTGGACTTGTCAAAGAGCGAACCGCACGATGTCGGTCGCGTGGTTCAGTATGACGGCTAACGCCGACGGGCCCAAGTCAATTCCCCGGGAAGGAGCATGCGTATGCCGTTCCAGACCCGCCCCGCCCGCCCCGTCCGGTCCGTGCTTCCCGTGCTCCTCGCCACCCTGTTCGCGCTGGCGCTGACCAGTTGCTCGCTGCTTCCCGAGCGGGGAGCCGACGGGTCAGCGACGGCCTCAGCCAGCCCGACCGCCGCTTCGCCCTCGACCAATCCGGGCACCGAGCCGGCGCCGCCAAAGACCGTGCCATCGTCCTGCCCGGAGAACACCAGCCTTCCGTCGCAGCGGCTGCCCCGGACTCGCACCGCGATGCTCGGCACGAGCGCCGCGCGGGCCGCCTTGAGCCGGCTCCGAACCGCCGAACGAACTCGCGGAGATGACTTCTGCCGAGCCGCCTTTGGGCCCTCGACCTGGCCGGACCTGGACGGCAATGGCTGCAGTGCGCGCCAGGACACGCTGCGCCGCGGCGGCCGCGACCTTGTCGTCGGCGTCATCCGGAGCCACGGGACCGGCTGCCGGGAGGTCCTCTCCGGCACCTGGGTGGATGCCTACACCGGCGAGACGTTGCCCGGTCCGAATATGAAGGACCCGACAATCGCCGCGACGATCCAGATCGACCACCTCGTCTCGCTCTTCAATGCTTGGATCTCAGGCGCCCGCGAGTGGCCACCCGAGCGCCGGGTTCAGTTCGCCAACGACACCTCGATCCACGAGTTGTATGCCGTCTCCGCGGCCACCAACTTCGCCAAGAGTTATCGCGGGGCGGAGAGTTGGCGACCGCCGGCGGCATACCAATGCCGCTTTGCCCGGTCGTATGTCGAGGTGAAGGCGAGCTACGACCTCACGGTCACAGCTGCTGAGCGCGAAGCCCTCTCGGACATGCTCGACACCTGCTGAGCCCGATCCCGGGTGGACGCGCTACCAGGAGCCGCCGGACGACCCGGAGCCGCCGCCGCCGGAGAAGCCGCCACCCCCGCCGAATCCCCCACCGAAGCCGCCGCCACCATCGAAGACCGAGGTGCCGGAGCTGCCTGGGGTGGAGATGAAGGTGCCGGCCGCCTGGGTGGCGAAGTCGTCGACTCCGGAGGTGATCTCGTTGAAGAAGCCGCCGGTGCCCCAGTTCGGGCCCATGTACCAGATCGGCGCGTTGATCGTCACGCCCTGCGCGGCAGCGGCGGCGGCCACCTCATCGAAGGTCTTGGCCCACTTCTCGGCCACGCCGAAGACGATCGCATAGGGCAGATAGGCGGAGAAGATCTGCTGCGCCTCCTCGAACCGGATCTGGTTCGCTTCGGCCGTGACGAGGTACTGCCGGAAGCCCAGGGACTGGGCGAGCACGGCGCTGCCATCGGCGGTGCGCGAGGCCATCCGGCGGCCGAGGACTTTGACGATCAGGCCGCTCAGGGCGAGCCCGATGCCAAGGATCGTCGTGCCGGTGAACGGCAGCGCCGAGAGCGGGCGACCCGCCGGAATTACTCCGGAGAGGAAGAAGACGGCGAGGATTCCCAGGAAGATCAGGGCGGTCCCGAAGCCGGACCAGGAGTCTCGCTGGGCGCGCGGCGAGTGACGGAACCAGCCGCGGCGCACCACCTCGGCATACATCGAGCCCTGCACGGAGGAGAGCGTGGAGGAGAAGGTGTTCTTCAACTCCGACAGGCGGACCTGGTTGTCGCTCTGGAAGATGCCTTCCATGAGGATCTCTTCATAGGTGCTCAGCGCCTTGGCACCCGCGGGGGGCACAGTCCGGGTCAGTTGCCAGTCGGCGCGACCATACTTCTTCGTCGTCTCGCTGATCGTGAGGTAGCCGCGGACGGCCAGATCGAGCAGCGTCGCGGTGACATCGACCGTGTCGGCACTCTCGTCGATCAGCGTCCCGACGAGGCCGGGCTGCACACCTGTCGGCGGATTGAACTGCACGGCAACGGTTCCCGGCCGCGACCGGCGCACGGTTCCCGCCTGCTCCCCTGCACCGGGGGCCAGGCCCGGGGTCAGCCCGGCATACTGCTCGTCGCGCCCTCGGGTCCAGACCAGGGCCGACATCCCGGCCGCCGCGAGCACCGGCAAGAAAAGTCCGAGGCCACCGGTGAGCTGGCCGGCGAGCCGCGAGACCGCCGGCGGCACGCTGGGATCGTTGTAGCTCTCGTTATTGGTCGAGTCCTCGATGAGCTCCGGGCTCAGGTCCCCAAAAGCCGAGCGAGGCAGCGACACCGCGACCGTCATCGCCTGGCCAGGTTCGAGATCCTTGTGCGAGAAGGTCGACGGCGAACCGGCCGTCGCCGTGCACATCGAGTCCGCGCCCCGCTCGCCGAAATTGCAGCCCACCTGCAGGGGTGCTGCGGGTGCGGTGACGGACGCGGTGATCTCGTCATACCACTGCTCATTGGCCGTCGAGACGATGTCCTGGACGAATTCGGCGCGGTCTGCGTCGATCTCGTTGACGACATGGGCGAGTGTGTAGGCAATGACATAGGTCTGGGACCCGCTGACGGTCTCGTCAGGGCTCCCGATGCGCAGGTGGAGGTAGGCGCCGAGCTCGCTCTCATCGACATCCGTGGGCGCGCCGGTCGGTGAGGTGACCTGCAGGTCACTGAGTCGGTAATAGCGGTAGACGTCCTGGGAGTCCCGGTAGCCCGCGCGGATGCGGATATCGCGGGTGATGCCGTGCCGCTCCTGACCTTCCGGAAAGATATGGGTGATCGTCTCGGTGATGCGCACCGAGCCGTCGGGGTTGAGGACCATCGCATTGTCGTAGGCGCCGATCCGCTCCCCCGTGCCGACGGCCACGAAGCCGCGATCCAGGCCACTGGCTCCGGCCGGGGCGGCGAGCAAACCGAGCCCGAGCAGCAGCGCCACGACGGCCAGGAGGCGCCGAAGATTCGTGATCACGCGTCACTCCCCGCGACTGTGCAGCGCCCGAGCCATATCCCGCTGGTCTTGCCGTTCCCGCAGGGCGTGCCGCTTGTCATAGGCCTTCTTCCCCTTGGCGAGTCCGATCTCCACCTTGGCGCGACCGTCCTTGAAATAGAGCGCGAGCGGGACGATCGTGCGCCCGCTCTCGCGGGTGGCTGCCATCAACTTGTCCAGCTCCCCCCGGTGCAGCAGCAGCTTGCGGCGGCGCCGCGCGGTGTGATTGGTCCACGTGCCCTGGGTGTATTCGGGGATGTGCACCCCCTCGAGCCACAACTCGTCGTCATAGAAGATCGCGAAGCCATCCACGAGGGAGGCCCGGCCCATCCGCAGCGACTTCACCTCGGTGCCCATGAGGGATAGGCCGGCCTCGAAGGTGTCCTCGATGAGGTAGTCGTGGCGAGCCTTGCGATTGCTCGCCACCAGCTTGCGCCCGGTCTCCTTGGCCACCTGATCCGTCCTTGTTCGTGGGTATGCCGACACCCAGGTCGCGGGCGCGGGCCGGATCAGGCTACCTGGCGGCGCCAACTCGAGCCGCTAGGCCGTGTTGCGAAAATCCCGGACGGGGTCCCCGCGAAGTACCGGAGCGAGCTTGCGAGTGAGGAAACTTCGTGGGGTGTTTCAGAGCCAGCGGCGCGGATCCTGGGGGGCTCCATTGACGCGGGCCTCAAAATGCAGGTGGCAGCCGGTCGAGAGGCCGGTGGTGCCGACATAGCCGACGAGTTGACCGCGAGAGATCGCGCCATAGCCGGCGACGATGCGCTCCATGTGGTTGTAGGTCGTGGCGAGGGCCTCACCCCCGACCAGACCGTGCGAAATGATGACCTGGTTGCCATAGCCGCCGCCCCAGCCGGCCGAGACGACAGTGCCGGGTGCCGCGGCATAGATCGGGGTGCCGCAGGGGGCGGCATAATCACGACCGGCGTGCAAACGCAGGTAGTTCAAGATCGGGTGCATCCGCCACCCGAACTCCGAGGAAACCCAGCCGGTGCGCACGGGGGCGGACAAGAAGCCGCCGTCATTGACCGGCGGCGGATTCGACGTCGGGTTGGAGCCGGTGGTGCCGCCATTGTTGTTGCCATTGTTGTTCGACGCGGCCTCTTCGGCCGCGGCCTGCTCGGCGGCCTTGCGCCTGCGCTCCTCCTCCGCTTTGCGCTTCTCTTCGGCCGCGATCGCCGCCAGCTTGGCGGTGATGCGATCGGACTCGGCCGTCAAGTCGGCATACCGCTTCTTCTCGGCCGCTTTCTCGGTGGCCAAGGTGGCCGTCGCGGCGCTCTGCTGTGCGATCAGGCTCTCCAGGGTCGCCTTCGCGACAGCAGCGGCGTTGGCAGCCGAGGTGGCGTCCGCCAGCGCGGCTTCGGTCGCGGCCTGAGCGGCGGCAACCTTGGCCTTGGTCGCGGCGAGATAATCCTGGTCGGCCAGCAGCGAGGCATTGGAGGTGGAGAGTTCCTCCAGGGTGCTGTTCTGCAGGTCCGAGAGGACATCGGTCATCGACATCCGGTCGGCGAGCGCCTGCGGGTCACTGGTCTCCAAGGCGATCGCCAGAGTGCCGCTACCCTGCTCGGTGTAGAGCTGCGCGGCGAATCCGGCAACGGCCGAGCGGGTGTCCGCCAGGGCCTTCTGGGTCGCCTGGAGGTCAGCAGCGGCCTGCGCCTGATCCGCCTTGGCCTTCGCGAGGTCGACCTTGGCCTGCTCATTGCGCGCATCTGCCGCAGCCTGCGCCTGTTGCGCCGCCGCAAGCGCATTCTGCGCACCGGGCAGCCGGCTCTGGCTGTCCTGGAGTGCGGCATTGGCCTTCGCCAAGGCGGCGGAGGTGTGGTCCATGTCTTCTTGCAGCGCGGTGATCTGCGATTGGACCTTGCGCTTGTCGTCGTTGAGGTCCGCCCGGGCCGTGCTGCCGGCCACGACGGACAACGCGAGCGTGCCGCTCACCAGCGAGGCGGCTACGACCACGGTTCGGGCAGTGCGCCTCGTTCGTCCCACGTGCATCATCGGTCCCAAGGGTAGCGAGCGTGACCCGGCACGTCAGCACCTACGCGGCTCCGGCGTGTCGTGACCAAGGCTGCCTCAGACGCGCAGATAACGCCAGAGCGTGATCGTGGAGGTGACGATCGCGAGAGCCACCGCCATTCCACCGAGGATCGGTGCGATATGCCAGACGTCGGCCGCACCGATGGTCGCCTGATTGAGGACGACATTGCGCGAGTTATCGCCGACCAGCGCCCGCACAGCGGCGACGAGCAGGCCGAGCGCCAAACCCGCCCCCACGATCGCCGCGATGATGGTCTCCGCAATGAAGGGCAGCCGAATCGCCATATTGGACGCGCCGACCAGCCGCATAATCCCGATTTCTCGTCGACGAGAAAAAGCGGCTTGCCGGATCGTCGTCGCCATCAGAAGCACCGCGCAGGCGACCATCACGATGGCCAGGGCCACGGCATACCTCGTGAACTTGTTGAGGATCGAGAAGAGTTTGTCCAGCACCTTTTTCTGGTCCTGAACCGTGGCGACCCCGGGGGCACCCTCGAAGGTGCTGGCCACGACGTCATATTTCGACGGATCGCTCAACGCGACGCGGAAACTTTGAGGAATGTCGCCGACCGAGATATTGCCCACGAGCGGGGTGTCCTTGAACTGCTCGACGAAGCGGTCGTAGGCCTCCTGCTCACTCTCGTAGAAGACCTCCTTGACCAGCGGTCGCAGCTGGTCAAGTTGGCTGCGGATGTTTTCCTTTTGGTCCTCGGTCACCGCTCCGGTGCAATTGGGTTGGCGAGAGTCCTTGGTGCACATAAAGATCGAGACCTGGACGCGGTCATACCAATAGCCCTTCATGACATCGGCCTGCCGCTGGGCGAGCAACCCGAGTCCGAGCAGGAAGAGCGAGATCATCGTCACGAGGACGACCGAGATCGCCATCGACATATTGCGGCGTAGCCCGACCCAGACGTCGCCGAGGAGGAATCGCAGGCGCATCAGTCGTCCCCTCGCACGACATCCTCGGTCCAGTCCGGATTCGGATCGGCCCACAGGTCGCCTTCGTCCGGTTCCGGCGCGGGGGCCGGCTCGTCAAAGCTAGGAGCGGGGATATAGCTGCCCTGCGCCTCGTCGCGCACCAGGACACCGTGATCGAGTTCGATGACCCGCCGCTGCATCTCATCGACGATGACATTGTCGTGGGTCGCCATGACCACCGTGGTGCCGTACTGGTTGTTGATATCCGCCAGCAGCCGCACGATGTCGAGGCTGGTCGTGGGGTCGAGGTTTCCGGTGGGCTCGTCGGCCAGCAGGATCGGCGGCTTGTTGACCACAGCCCGGGCGATTGCCACGCGCTGCTGCTCACCACCGGAGAGTTCGTGGGGCATCCGCTTGCCCTTGCCCTCCAAACCGACCAACTCCAAGGTTTCCGGCACGAGCATCCGGATGGCTCGGTTCGGCTTGCCCAGCACCTGCAGCGCGAAGGCCACATTCTGGGTCACATTCTTGTTCGGCAGCAGCCGGAAGTCCTGAAAGACGGTGCCGATCTGGCGGCGCAACCGCGGCACCTTGCGCGGGGGCAGCATCGCCAAATCGTGGCCCGCGACGAGCACCGAGCCGCTGGTCGTCGGCTCCTCGCGGATCACCAGGCGCAAGAGTGTCGATTTGCCGGAACCCGACGGGCCGACGACGAAGGCGAACTGCCCGCGCTCGATCTCCAGGGAGAGGTCGTCGAGGGCCGGGCGCTGCGAGCGGGCATACGTCTTGGTGACGTTCTCGAATCGGATCATGCGCGGAGTCAAAGACCTTTGGTTGTGAACAAGGATCGGCGCGGCGGCGGCCCATCGGAAGTTTCAGTCTAGGTGCCGACCCTGAGGCCACCGGCCACCTCCTCGATGGTGTGTCGGGGCACTGGCGTGCCGTTCACCCTCGTGCATTAGGTTGGCCAGGCCCCGCCCCCACGGGTATGCCGCACGCCAGGAGTTTCCACCATGTCCCGCTCTCCCCGCGCCCGCCGCCTCGTCGCCGCGGCGCTCGCCCTGCCCGCCTCCACCGCGGCATACGCAATGCCCAGCGCCTCGGCGACCGACCAGCCAGCAGGGGCAAGCCTGCAGCAGCTCGCCAGCCAGGCCCACCGGGCCGCCCCGATGCCCGTCACGGCCGATGCCATCAGCGTCAGCACCGCCAGCGGCAGCACGACCTATGCCTTCAATGACGCCACCGGCACGCTAGGCGCGCAGCTGAGCAAGATCACCGGGGACACCCCGCGCGTGTGGTCCCCCGCCGGCGATATCGCCCTGGACGGCGGCGCCGCCGCCTGGTCGACTCGCACCGCCGATGGGGCTCTCGTCGCGACCTACCCCCGCCCGACCGGCGCGCTGGCGCCGTCTTGGCTGCCGTCCGGCGATGGCTTCGTCCAGCAGTCGCCCACCGCGGCCCCCTATAGCTCGGCGGTCTCCATGACGCCGGGCAGCCGGTGGATCCAACCGCTCGCGGCCGCCGGTGCGACATATGGCGCCTTCGCCGTGAGCCCCTATGGCTCGGAGGCCGTCGTCCGCGGCGTCAGCGGGAGCATCTCGAACCTCTTCCTCGTCCCGGTGCGCAGCCCCATGAAGCTCTCCGGTCAGCCGGCGCCCTTCCCGACCCGCGACTATTTCGTCTCCAGCTATCGGCCCGGCGATCCGGATATCGCGCAGGAAGCCGGCAAGGGCGTCCAGGACAGCAGCGCCCGCACCTTCATCACCTTCCTCGGCGTCGAGCCCGGCACGACGAAGGCCTCGCTCTTCGTCGACTACCAGGACGGCCGTCACCTCAACCAGCCCCTGCAGCCGACCGCCGTGGTGCAGGCGGGTATGCCGTGCACCACCGTCGCCCCGGCCTTCAGCCCCGACCGGCGGCGCATCGCCTATCTCGTCGGCGTCGCCGCCGGCACCAATCCGTGCAGCCAGACGGCCGTGCGGGTGGTGAGCCTCGGGACAAACGGCTTCTACGACCCCACGACGGTCTCCACGCTGGTTGTCTCCCCAGCGGGCGAGCCCTACACCCGCATTTCCTGGCGAGCGAAAACCGCTGCGGCGCAGAGCATTCGGATCGGCGGCGACACCCGCTATGACGTCGGCGTCAATGTCTCGCGCAGCGTGTATGCCGCGGCCAGCGCCGGCGGCGCCGTCATCGCCGGCGGCGAGGCGTATGCCGATGCCCTCACCGGCAGCCCGCTCTCGGCCGCACTCAAGGGACCGTTGATGCTGACGCGCCGCGATCGCGTCGACGCAGCCGTGGTCTCGGAGTTGAGTCGGGTGCTGAAGCCGGGGACGACGGTCTACGTCCTGGGCGGACCCGCGACCGTGGACGAGGCGGTCTTGGCCACCCTGCGCAGCACCGGCCACCCTGTTGTCCGACTCGGCGGCGCGAACCGTTTCGCCGTTGCCACGACCGTGGCTGACACCCTCAGTGCCGTGCGCGGGGCCCAGCCGGCCAGCATCTTCGTCGCCAACGGGCGCGTATTCCCTGACGCGCTGGTGGCCAGCCCGGCGGCGACCGCGAACCGCGGCGTGATCCTGCTCAGCGACGCGGACACGATGCCAGCCGAGACCGCGGCATACCTCAGCGCGCATGCGGGGACGACCCTCTTCGGCATCGGTGGCGGCGGGAGCCGCAGCCTGGCCGGGTATGCCGGTGTTGAGGTCATCTCCGGCGCCGACCGCTATGAGGTGGCCGCCAAGGTCGCCGACCGCTTCTTCACCGCCGAGTGGATCGCGACAATCGTCTCCGGCCTGAACTGGCCGGACGCCACGACCGGCGGCGCGCTGATCAGCCAATGGCAGCAGCCTATCCTGCTGGCGAAGGGCGCGACCCTGCCGTCCCTGACCGCGGCCCGCCTCGACCGCTCGCGGGCGGCGACCGAGCTGGTGGTCGCCTTCGGCGGACCCGCTTCGGTGGATCCGGCGGCGCTCGATGAGGCCGTGCGGCGGGCCGGGAGCCAGACGGTCTACAACGGACCCGACGCGCCGAAGTAACGCATCGACACCCGATCCGCGCGACAGCACGCAATCGGCGCATTG
>NZ_BAAAPO010000016.1:0-40123 GCF_039531185.1 Nostocoides veronense | reverse complement strand
GCAGCGGGTGTCAATGCGCCGATTGCGTGTATATGTGCGGTGTTACTCGCCCAGGGCGGGCTCGCCCGAGCGCCGCCAGCGGATGCCGGCCTCGATGAATCCGTCGATGTCACCGTCGAAGACCGACTGGGGGTTGCCGACTTCGTAGCCGGTGCGCAGGTCCTTGACCATCTGATAGGGCTGCAGGACATAGGAGCGCATCTGGTCACCCCAACTGGCCTTGATGTCGCCGGCCAGTTCCTTCTTGGTCGCCGCCTCCTCGGCCTTGCGCAGCAACAGCAGGCGGGACTGCAAGACCCGCAGCGCGGCGGCGCGGTTTTGGATCTGCGACTTCTCGTCCTGCATCGACACAACGATCCCGGTCGGGATATGGGTCATCCGCACGGCGGAGTCGGTGGTGTTGACGCTCTGGCCGCCCGGGCCCGAGGAACGGAAGACATCGACCTTGATCTCGTTCTCGGGGATCTCGATGTGATCGGTGCTCTCGATCAGCGGGATGACCTCGACGGCGGCGAAGGAGGTCTGGCGTCGGCCCTGGTTGTCGAAGGGGCTGATCCGCACCAGCCGGTGGGTGCCGCCCTCGACGGAGAGATTGCCGTAGGCGTAGGGCGCGGACACCTCGAAGGTGGCCGACTTTAGGCCGGCCTCCTCCGCATACGACGTGTCCATGACCTTGGTCGGGTGGCCGTGGCGCTCCGCCCAGCGCAGGTACATTCGCAGCAGCATCTCCGCGAAGTCCGCGGCATCGACGCCACCCGCGCCGGAACGAATCGTCACGACGGCAGCCCGCTCGTCATACTCCCCCGACAGCAGCGTCCGAACCTCCAACTCACCGACCGAGCCGCGGATCGCCGCGAGGTCCCGCTCGGCTTCGGCGAGGGTCGCCTCGTCGTTCTCCTCCTGGCCGAGTTCGACGAGCACCTCGAGCTCATCAATGCGCCCGTCAAGTTCGACAATCCGATCGCGCTCGGCGATCGCGCGCGAGAGCGCCGAAGTTACCTGCTGCGCGCTGTCCGGGTCGTCCCACAGGTCTGGCGCGCCCGCCTTGGCTTCGAGGTCGCTGATCTTGGCCGCGAGGGCATCGAGATCCGTCACCTCGCGCACCGACGTCATGGTCGTGCGAAGGTCCCTGATCTCGGTGGAGAAGTCCGTAGCCACAAGGAGCAAGCCTACGGCAGAGGGGCCGGACCCCCCGTGCCCGCCGATTAGGCTTGGGCGTATGACGACTGCAGCCGCGACGACCTTCGAAGAACTCCTCACCGAGCAAGTCCGCAACGAGTTCACCGCGAGCCAGCAGTACATCGCTCTCGCCGTGTGGTTCGACAACCATGATCTGCCGCGCCTGGCGGCGCACTTTTACGCCCAGAGCGTTGAGGAGCGCAATCACGCGATGATGTTCATCCAGTACCTCCTGGACCGTGACCTGCAGGTCAGCATCCCCGGTGTCGGCGAGGTGCTCAATGACTTCTCCTCCCCGCGCGAGCCCATCGAACTCGCGCTGGTGCAGGAGAAGCAGGTCACCAGCCAGGTCGAGGCGATTTTCCGCGCCGCGCGCGAGGCCGGCGATGTGCTCGGGGAGCAGTTCATGCTGTGGTTCCTCAAGGAGCAGGTCGAGGAGGTCTCCTCGATGAACACGCTGCTGACGATCGCCACTCGCGCGGGCGATGACTGGTTCCAGATCGAGGACCACCTGGCTCGCGAGGCCGTGGGGGACGGCGGCGCAGACCCGAGCGCCCCGCCGGCTGCGGGCGGCGCCCTCTGAGGTCCGCCTAGCCGATCAACTCGGGCAGGTAGGCAAGCGCCGCGTCGAGAACATCCGTCGGTGTCTTGCCGAAGGAGTGCGTGCCGGCCGCCTCGGCCACCCAGGCGGGGTCAGCGAGTTCGGCCCGCACTTCCGCTGGCGTCCCGAACGGATCCCTCGCCCCTTGGATGACCCGCACGGGTATGCCGTGCTCCCCCGGTGCCCGCAGCTCCGCCGCCCGCGAAGCCTCGGGCTTTCCCGGCGGATGCAGGGGGAAGGACAGGGCGAGCACCCCGCTCGCGCCCACGGTGTATGCCGTGCGGCACGCCACCCGGGCGCCCGCGCTGCGTCCGCCCACGACGACCGGCCCCGGCAACGCCAGTTCGGCGAGCATCGGCACCCAGGCGGCATCGAGCGTGGGTGGCCGTCCCGCGACCTTGCGCCCGGCTACCTTCCACGGCTGCTCGATGAGGATCACGCGATAGCCGTGTGCCGGAAGTCTTTTGGCGAGCAGCATCAGGTCGCTGGCGCCGATGCCGCCCCCGGCCCCGTGGCTGAGGACGACGCTGGCTCGCTCCGGCGCCGAGCCGGTGTAGAAATGCGCCCGACCCGGCCCCTGCGGGGTGGGCAGCTCAACCCGCTCGGCCATCGGACTCAACCGATCCCGTGCGTCCTGCGCAACACCTCGCGATAGCGCGCAGCGATCTCGGCAGACCGGTCCGCATCGCCGGCCTCGGTTCGGCAGGTGATCTCGACCGGCCAGTCGGGCAGGTCGGCGCCTGGCCCGGCCAGAGCCCAGGCCGCTTGCCGGGCCGCGCCCAGCCCGACATACTCCCCGGGCGCGGGGATCTCGACCGGAGCCCCCATCAGCAGCGGCGCGATCTGCCGGACGGCGCGGGATGCGGCGGCACCGCCGATGATCAGCACGCGCCCGATGTGCACGCCATGAGCGCGCAGGGCATCAACACCCGCCGCGACATTGAGCAGCATGCCCTCGACGATGGCTCGGGCCAGATTCTCCGGCGTGGCATTCGCCCGGGTCATCCCGTGCAAGGAGCCAGTCGCTGCGGGCAAGTTCGGAGTGCGCTCGCCGTCGAGATAGGGCAACAGGGTCAGTCCGCCGGCTCCTGGCTCAGCCGCCAGCGCCAACCGGTCGAGCCCGTCGAAGTCCACCCCGAGCATCGCGGCGCCGGCATTGAGCACGCGCGCGGCATTCAAGGTGCACATCAAGGGCAGATAGCCGCCTGCCGCATCGGCGAAGGAGGCGATGGCTCCCGACTCGTCCGCGATGGGGTCGGCGGCGCGGACGAAGACGGTCCCGCTCGTCCCCAGCGAGCACACCACGTCGCCGGGTTGCAGTCCCAGGCCCAGGGCGGCTCCCATATTGTCGCCCGTCCCCGGCGCCACAAGCATGCCCGAATCGGTCTGCCCGGCAATGGCATTCGGCTCCAGGACGGTTGGCACGCCGAAGCTGCGCCCGGCCGCGAGGGCCATGACGTCCTCGCGATAGCTATTGGTGTGGGCCGACCAGTATCCGGTGCCGGAAGCGTCGCCACGATCGGTGGTCCAGGCCTCGAAGCCCCCGCGGGCCTGGAGTATCCGGCCGGTTAGCCAGTCATGCGGCAGCACACACGTATGCAGTCGATCCAGGTTCTCGGGCTCGTTGCGGGCCAGCCAACGCACCTTCGAAACGGTGATGGCCGCGACAGGGACCACGCCGATCTGCTCGGCCCACGCCCCCGCTCCCCCAAACTCCTCAACCAAGTCGGCCGCGCTCGACGCGGACCGCGTGTCATTCCAGAGCAGGGCCGGCCGGATGATCTGGTCCGCGCTGTCCAGGGTGACCATGCCGTGCTGCTGGCCGCCGACCGCAAGTGCCGCGACACCGTCCAAGATGTCTCCGGCGCACGCCTGCTCCCAGGCCGTCCACCACGCGCTGGGATCAACCTCCGTGCCGTCCGGATGCGGCGCTCGGGCGGTGCGGACGACCTCGCCCGTCGCCGCATCGCAGACGACGATCTTGCAGGACTGGGTCGAGCTGTCGACCCCGGCGACCAGGGTGCGGGACATATACGCCTCCGTTGGCTTCAGTCTTTCGGCCATCCTAAGGACACGCCGGAACCGGAGCCCCTCACACGAGGGACCCCGGTCCGTGGGCCGCCACCGCCGGCTGGCGGGAAGAGCGGTGGCGTCGTGCGTCGCTCAGGCGTTCTCGAGGTCTTCGAGGGTTGCCCGGGCACCCTTCTCGTGCAGGCTCGCGAGGAACCGCCGATAGGGCGTGGTGAAGCGCTCATCCTCGGCGAGGTCGCCGAAGAAGTCGCGATTGCGCAAGAAGGCGAGGTCGTCCTCGGACTGGGCGGCGGCCGCGGCCATCACCGTGTCCTTAAAGCGGTCGACGACCTCGATGGGCTCACCCTGCTCGTCGGTGCCCTCGGCATACTTAGCCCAGGAGGCGACGATCAGCGCAGATCGCTCGATCGCTCCCCCGCGCACAAGGTTGATGCCGATCACGGGCACCAGCCACTTCGGGATCCGGTCCGAACTCTCCGCGCAGAGCCGCGCGAGGGTGTCGCGCACCTCCGGATTCGCGAAGCGCTCGATGAGCTGATGACGGTAGGCGTCCAGATCGACCCCCGGCACTTCGGGAAGTGTCGGGCTGCCCTCGTTCTCCATGTAGCCGAGGAGGAACTTCACGAAGAGCGGGTCCTGGCAGACCTCGTGCGCATAGCGATAGCCGCTGAGATAGCCGAGATAGCACAACGCCTGGTGGGAGGCGTTGAGCAGGCGCAGCTTCATCAGCTCGTACGGCACGACATCCGGGACGATCTGGACGCCGACCTCCTCGAACGCCGGTCGCCCGGCGCCGAAGTTGTCCTCGAGAACCCACTGAGTGAACGGCTCGCAGACCACCGGCCATTGATCGGCGATCCCGAATCGTTCGGCGAGATCGTCGATATCGGCCTGCGCGGTGACCGGCGTGATCCGATCGACCATGCAGTTGGGGAAGGCGACCTGCTCGCGGATGTATGCCGCGAGCTCGGGGTCCTTGAGTTCGGCAAAGGCCGTAATCATCTTCTGGGCGATATGGCCATTACCGGGCAAGTTGTCGCAGGACATGACGGTGAACGGCGCGGTACCCGCATCGCGGCGTATCCGAGCAGCCTCGGTGATGAAGCCGAAGACACTGCGCGGACCACCCTCACCGGCCAGGTCGGCCTGCAAGTCGGCGCCGGATGCATCGAACTCACCCGTGACCTGGTTGACGTGATAGCCGCCCTCGGTCACCGTCAGCGAGACGATCCGGGTTGCTGGATCGGCGAGCCGATCCAGCACCGCGTGCGGGTCATCCGGCGCGAACAAATAGTCGACCATGCCGCCGATGACACGAGCGTCGCGCGAACCGTCCGGGTGCTTGACCACCAACGTGAACAAGCAGTCCTGGGCTTTCATCGCATCGCGCATCCGGACATCGCCGGGCATGGTGCCCACCCCGACGATGCCCCAGTCGTGCGCCGCCCCAGCGTTCATCAAGGCGTCGAGGTACATCGCCTGATGGGCTCGATGGAAGCCGCCGACCCCGAAGTGGACGATGCCGGGAGTCAGGCCGGAGCGGTCGTATGCCGGGACGGCCACCTCGGGAGCCAGGCTCCCGAGAGTGGCGTTCGAGAGGGGGGTCGCCGACATATCAGCGCACCGCACCCATCGACAGACCCTGGACCAGCTTGTCCTGCGCCGCGAATCCGGCAACAAGCACCGGCAGCGAGACCACCAACGAAGCCGCACACACCTTGGCCAAGAACAAGCCTTGGCTGGTGACGAAACCGGTCAGATAGACAGGCGCCGTCTGCGAGACCGTGCCGGTGAGCACGCGGGCGAAGAGCAATTCGTTCCAGCTGAAGATGAAGCAGATCAGCGCGGCGGAGGCCAAGCCGGGCATGACGACCGGAGCGACCACCTTGCGCAGGGTCAGGATCAACCCGGCGCCATCAACTTCCGCGGCCTCGAGCATTTCGCTCGGGACCTCGGCGAGGAAGCTGCGCAACATCCAGATCGCGATCGGCAGGTTCATCACCGTGTAGAACACGATGAGCAGCCAGATGTTGTCCAGCATGCCGACCTTCTTCGCGAAGAGGTAGATCGGCAGCAGGCCGGCCACGATGGGCAGGAACTTCGTCGACAGCAAGAAGAAGAGCACATCGCTCCACTTGCGCACCGGCCGAATCGAGAGGGCGTAGGCCGCCGGGAAGGCCAGCACCAGCACTAACAGGGTCGAGACGACACTGGCCATCACCGAGTTGATTAGCGAGGGCCATGGGCCGGACTCGAAGAAGGAGCGATAGCCCTCCAGCGTTAGCGGTGCGCCGAAGGACGGCGGGTTGGTCGCCGCATCGGGCTCACTGTGGAAGCTGGTCAGGATCATCCACAGCACCGGCGAGACGAACATCAGACCGACGACCCAGGCGGTGATCGACAAGATCACGCCGGAGCGCGGCTGCTTGTGAACATTCTCCACCTGTCCGGTCGAGAGGGTTTTGCCACTCATCGCTGCTCCTCCCGGAAGATGCTGAAGACGGTCCGCAGGGCCACGGTGGCCACGAAGATCGTCAAGATGACGACGACGACGCCAGCGGCCGAGGCCAGACCGTAGTCCTGCCCTGTGTAGAAGGTTTGGTAGATGTAATAGGGCAGGTTCGCTGTGCCGAGACCACCGCCGGTGATCGTGAAGACATGGTCGAAGTTCTGCACGACATAGATCGTGCCGAGCAACCCGGACAGCTCCATATACGGCCGCAGGTGCGGCAGCGTCATATTGGTGAAGATCTGCCAGGGGCTGGCCCCGTCAATGCGCGCCGCCTCCACGACATCCATCGGCCGAGACTGCAATCCGGCCAGCAGGATGAGCATCATGAAGGGTGTCCACTGCCAGACGATGGCGAAGATGATCGACCACATGGGGTGATCGCTGATCCAGTCCGGCTGCGGTGCGTCCTCGCCGAAGATCTTGGTCAAGAGGCCGTTGAACAAGCCATATTCGGGGTTGTAGAGGGCGTGCTTCCACAGCAAGGCGGCCGCGACCGGGACGATGAGGAAGGGCGTGATCATCATCGTGCGCACGATGCCCTGGCCGAAGAACTTCCGGTCCAGCAGCAAGGCGATGAGCAGGCCGAGGAAAAGGGAGATCAAGACGACAGCGGCCGTGAGCAGCACGGTCACCCAGATCGCCTTGCGAGCCGACGGGTCCGTCAGGACCGTCTTGTAGTTGGCAATGCCTCCGAAGCCGCGCTCATCCGGGTAGTAGGCATTCCAATTCATGAACGAGGCACCGATCGTGAAGACGAACGGCAACTGCGTGACGAAGAAGACCAAGATCAATGCCGGAAGAAGCGGCATCCTGCGCGCCCAGTCTCCTGAGCGCGCAAGACGTGCCGGCTTCTTCGTGGCGACCCCGGCCCCCTTGGTGGGGGTCGTGGTCATGGGCTTACTTGTTCTGGTACTTCTTGGCGACTTCCTCGGCCAGCTTCTGGCCTTGGTCGAGCGCCGCGTCAACGGTGGTCTGGCCCGCGATCGCGCTGCTGACCAACTGGCTCACGTCCGTGCCGAGCTTCGGGAACTCGGGGATGCCGACGAACTGGATGCCCATCGCCGGGCGCGGCTGCGCACCCGGGTTCAGCGGGTCAGCCGACTCGATGGCGGCCTTTTCCTTCTCCGCGAAGGCGCCGGCTTCCTTCAGGTAGTCGGCATTGGAGTAGGTCGAGGCGCGCTTGCCGGACGGGATCTTGGCCCAGCCGAGTTCCTTGCCGACCAGCTCTTCATACTCCTTGCTGGAGGCCCAGGAGATGAACTTCCAGGCGTTGTCCTGGTTCTTGGAAGCCTTCTGGACCGCCCAGGCCCAGGTGTAGAGCCAGCCCGAGCTCTTGGTCTTGTTGACCGGTGCGGCGGCGTAGCCGACCTTGCCCTTGATCGGGGAGTTGGCGGCCTCGAGCGAGCCGGCGGCCGAGGTGGCGTCGTACCACATCGCGACCTTGCCCTGAGTCATGTTGTTGAGGCACTCGGTGAAGCCCGCCTGCGGGGCACCGGCCTCGCCGTGCGCCTTGACGAGGTCGACATAGAAGTTGACGGCCTCCTTGAACTCCGGGGCGTTGACGCCGGGGGTCCAGTCTTCGTTGAACCAGGTGCCGCCGAAGGTGTTGACGACGGTGGTCAGCGGGGCGAAGATCTGGCCCCAGCCCGGCATACCGCGCAGGCAGATGCCCTTCATACCGGACTCCGCGCCGTCCGCCTTGGCGGCGAGGTCGGCGACCTCGGCCCAGGTCGGGTTGTCGGGCATCGTTAGGCCCTTGGCGTCGAAGATGTCCTTGCGGTACATCAAGAACGACGACTCGCCATAGAACGGCTCGCCATAGATCTTCCCGTCGACCGAGAGCGAGGTCGTCATCGACTTCATGATGTCTGACTGGTTGAAGGCGGAGTCGCCATTGGCCTTCTCGGTGAGGTCCGCGACCCAGCCGTTCTTGGCGTAGATCGGGATCTCGAAGTTGGAGAGGGAGGCCACGTCATACTGCCCAGCCTGTGAGGAGAACTCCTGGCTGATCTTGGCGCGGACGTCATTCTCCGGAAGAACGGTGTAGTTGACTTTGATGCCCGTCGCCTTGGTGAAGTTGGCCTCGGTGAGCTTGCGCAGGTCTTCCATCTGCGGGTTGTTGACCATCAAGACGTTGACGGAACCACCACTACCGCCGCTGCCACCGGTGTTGCCGCCGCCGCCCCCACCGGCGCCGGAACAACCCGCGAGCCCGGCCGCCACGAGCGATGTCGCGCCCGTCAGTGCCCAGAACTTCCTACCAGCCATTGCGTCTCTCTCCTCGTTGAGTGGAACGCCGGAACCCGTGTGCTCATTTGAGCGCACCCCGCGCACATATGAGTAAAGTGGTCCCTGTCACACTTGTCAAGGACGACACCACTAGATGGGATCAGAACGTGACCGAGGCCCTGGGACCCTCCGCGAGGGTGCTCGCCGCCGCGGTCGCGCGCCGGCACTACCTCGCCGGGGAGTCGAAAGTCGATATCGCCGGCGCCCTAGGGATCAGTCGGTTCAAGGTCGCCCGGCTGCTTGACCTGGCCCATGAACTCGGCATCGTGCGCATCGAGATCGCGAGCGACCAGATCGTGGATCTCCAACTCTCCGAAGAGGTTCGGGAAGCCTGGGAGCTCCATCACTGCACGGTCGTGCTCGGTCACGGCGCCGACGCGGTGGCGCGCGAGGACCTAGGTCGCACGGCCGCAGAACTGCTGTGCGAAGTGGTGACCGATAAGGATGTGCTCGGGCTGCCCTGGGCGCGCTCGGTCTCCGACATGATCCGCTCGATCACCGCCTTCCCACGGATCCCGATTGTGCAATTGAGCGGCTCGGTCGTCGTGCCGGACGAAACCACCAGTCCGGTCGACATCGTCGGACGTATCGCCCGCATCGCCGGCGGCGAGGCGCATTTGTTCTATGCCCCGCTCATCCTCGACGATGCCACCTCGGCCACCGTCATGCGCCGCCAGCCATCAGTCGCCTCCGCCCTCGCGGCTGCCGACCGGGTGACGATCGCCGTGGCCGGCATCGGCGCGTGGGCGCCTGGGCAGTCGACCGTCTACGACACGATCGGCCCCGAGGATCGCGCGGAGGCGGTCTCGGCCGGTGTCGTCGGGGAGGTCATGGGCATCTATTACGGAGCCGATGGTGCACCGGTGCCGACCCATCTGACGGATCGGATGGTCACCTTGACCGGCGATCGGCTGCGGGCCGTTCCGGAGGTGATCGGCATCGCGCGCGGCCGCAACAAGGCCCAGGCGGTGCGGGGTGCGTTGCGCGGCGGCCTGCTGAAATCCCTCGTCATTGACACCGAGATCGCCCAGTCGCTCTTGGCGGGTGACTGGCCTCGCTAAGCGCGAGCCTTAGCCGATGATCTCCCCCGTGCTCGGGTCGACGACGCCGACCAAATCCGACTCTGGTGCCGGGTCGAGCAAGTGCGGGCCATTGGCCTGATTGGAACTGACCGCCCGGCTCACGGGGTATGCCGCGAAGCGCCCCGGATCGGCATACTCCAGCAGGTCGGACACCCCCTCCGGGTCGGTCAGCGCGGGATCGAGCCAGCGCTGCCAATCCTGCTTCTCCAACACGAGGGGTTGGCGGTCATGGATCCGGTCCAGCCCGGGCTCGGCGGCCGTCGTGATCACCGCGAAGGAGACCACCCAGGCCGACGGATCGTCGGGATCGGCCACGGCGCGATCGCGCCAGAACTCATAGATCCCCGCCATGGCCACCAGGGCGCCATCCCCGCGGTGGATGAAGAAGGGCTGCTTGCGTGGCTTGCCCTTGGCGTCGGTCGCCGAGGGCGAGACCTGCCATTCGTACCAGCCCTGCGCCGGGACCAGGGCCCGACGGGCAGCAAGGGCGCGGGCATAGGCCGGCTTCTCCCCGATGGTCTCGGCGCGCGCATTGATCATCCGGGCGCCGCCCTTGACGTCCTTGGACCAACTCGGAACTAGGCCCCAGGTGAGCAAGCGCAGCTGGCGCACCGGCTCCTGACCCATGGCCCGGGTGAGGATGACCGGCGCCTGCTTGGTGGGCGCCATATTCCAGTCCGGCGTGCCCGCCGGCGGCGACTGCGGGTTGACCAGAATGGACGCGGTGGCCTCGTCGTGCCGATCCGCCTCGACATCAAAGACCTCGACCAATTCGGCCAGGTCCGCGCTGGCGGCATACCTCCCGCACATGCGGCGGCTCCATTTCTCGGGGGCGAGCTTCGCTCCGCGCGGGGCGGTGCGGCGTCTACGGTAGGAGTAGACAACTGCACCCGACCCTAGAAGGTTCCATGACTCTCGTGCGCCGTGTTGCTCGTCCCTTGCTCGCCTCAATGTTCCTCGTGGGAGGCCTGGACGCCCTGCGCCACCCTGGCCGGCTGACTCCGAAGGCCGAACCCGTCGTCAAGGCGCTCGCCGGCCCGCTGGGCCTACCCGATGACACCGAACTGCTCGTGCGCGCCAATGGCGCAGCGATGGTTGCGGGTGGCGCCTTGCTCGCGACGGGTCGCTTCCCGCGATTGGCCGCCTCCGTGCTGGCGGGTTCGCTGGTGCCGACGACCTATGCCGGACACCCGTTCTGGCAGGACACCGACCCGGCGACGCGGGCCCAGAACCGCATCCAATTCTTGAAGAATCTCAGCATCCTCGGCGGCGTCTTGCTCGCGGCCGTCGACACCGAGGGCAAGCCCGGCCTGGCCTATCGCGCCCGGATGGCCGGCGATGCCGCCTCGCGAACTCGGTCCTCGGTGGCTAAGGACGCGCGGTATGCCGCCCGCACCGCCAAGCGGGAAGCGCGCCTGAAGCTCGCCACGGCAACCGATGCCTTCAGCTGATCCGTCGCCGCCCGGGCCGGACGGTCTGTGGGCGGCGCCCCTGGCCACCGGCCCCGTCCAGGCCGTCGTCACCCTTCCGGGCAGCAAATCGCTGACCAATCGATATCTGGTGCTCTCCGCGCACGCGCAGGAGAGTTCCCGGTTGCGCTCCCCCCTGCGATCGCGGGACACCCTGCTCATGGCGCAAGCCCTGCGGGAGCTCGGGTGCGAGGTCGGCGGGGCCCCCGATCAGCCCGCCGACTGGATCGTCACTCCGCATACCCTGCGGGGCGGCGGCACCGTGGATTGCGGTCTCGCGGGCAATGTGATGCGTTTCGTGCCGCCGGTGGCGGCCTTGGCGGCTGGACCGGTGGCCTTCATCGGCGACGCGCACGCCGCCGCGCGGCCGATGTCCGTGATTCTCGAGGCGCTCCGTGCGCTGGGCGTCGAGATCCACGACGAGGGCCGTGGCAGCCTGCCCTTCACCGTGCGCGGGCGCGGCGCGGTCCGTGGCGGAGCAGTGACCTTGGACGCCTCGGCGTCCTCGCAATTCGTCTCGGGACTGTTGCTGTCCGGGCCGCGCTTCGAGCACGGGCTGACGGTGCACCACGACGGGAAGTCCGTGCCGAGCCTGCCCCACATCGAGATGACGATGGAGACGCTGCGCGACGCTGGCGCCATGGTGGACGACACGACACCACACACCTGGCACGTCGAGCCGAGCGAAATCAACTCTCTCGATGTCGTCGTCGAGCCCGACTTGTCGAATGCCGCGCAATTCCTCGCGGCCGCCCTGGTCACCGGCGGTCGAGTGCGCATCCCCGGCTGGCCGCAGTACACCACCCAAGGCGGCGACGCGCTGCGCGACATCCTCGACCGCATGGGCGCCGATATCGTGCTGGATCGCGATGGCCTGACGATTACCGGCGGGGGCGGCGGCATCCACGGCCTCGACATCGACCTGCATGACAGCAGCGAGCTGACCCCCGTCATCGCGGCCCTGTGCGCGCTCGCCGAGCGCCCGAGCGTGATCCGCGGCGTCGCCCATATCCGGGGCCACGAGACGGACCGCCTGGCAGCCCTCGCTACCGAACTCAATGCGCTCGGTGGCGACGTCAGGGAAACGGAGGACGGCCTGCGAATCCGCCCTCGGCCGCTGCACGGCGGCACCTTCCACACCTATGCCGACCACCGGATGGTGATGGCCGCCGCCCTGCTGGGACTGGTCGTGCCGGGGATCCACGTCGAGAATGTGGCGACCGTCGCCAAGACTTTGCCCACCTTCGTGGACCTGTGGGATGGCATGCTCGGGCAGAGCCAGGCCCCCGCGTGAGCCGCCGGGAGTATGACGAGGATGATATCCGCGTCCGGCCCGGTCGGCGCGGGTCCCGGCCGCGCAGCAAGGACCGGCCGGCGCACGCCGATGCGACGATCGCCCGGGTGACGGGGGTGGACCGGGGCCGCTATACGACCTTGGTCGAAGGCCCTCCGGATCGCATCGTCTTGGCGATGAAGGCGCGGGAGTTGGGCCGCAAAGGCATCGTGGTCGGCGACCAGGTGGCGCTGGTGGGTGACGCCTCCGGCGCGCCCGGCAGCCTGGCGCGCATCGTGCGCGTCGAGCCCCGGGCCAGCATTTTGCGCCGCACCGCCGACGACACCGACCCGATCGAGCGCGCCATCGTCGCCAATGTCGACCAATTGGTGGTCGTCTCCGCGCTGGCCAATCCCGAGCCGCGGCCGCGGCTGATCGATCGCTGCCTGGTCGCTGCGTATGACGCCGACCTCGACCCGCTGCTCGTGCTGACCAAAGCCGACCTCACCGACCCGGCGCCCTTCCTGGCCAACTATGCGCCGCTCGAGGTGCCCTATGTCGTGACCTCCTCCGCTGCGGGCGAGTGGGCCGGCCTGGACGCCGTCCGCGACCATCTCGCGGGGCGCGTGTCGGTGCTCGTCGGGCACTCGGGCGTGGGCAAGTCCACCCTCGTCAACGCGCTGGTCCCGGATGCCGGCCGGGCCACCGGGGCTGTCAATGATGTGACGGGGCGCGGGCGGCATACCTCCACCTCGGCGGTCGCCCTCCAGTTGCCGGTCGGCGGCTGGGTCATCGACACCCCCGGCATCCGATCCTTCGGGCTGGCCCATGTCGATCTGGACCGGATCATTCACCATTTCCCCGACCTGGAGCCGGGGACGGCCGAATGTCCGCGTGGCTGCACGCATGACGAACCCGAGTGCGGCCTGGACGAGTGGGTTGCCTCTGGCCAGGCCGGACCCGCTGGCGCGGCCCGCCTGGACAGCCTGCGCCGCTTGCTGCGCGCCCGTGGTGCCCAGTCCGGCGACTGACCCTGCCCCCCGACGACCCGCCAGTATGCCGACGGGCCGGCCCGAGGGGTGTCCTCGAACCGGCCCGTTTCCCGATCTATCGCTCAGACGTCGCGGCGCTCGTCCGGCACTCTCCCGGGATGGCCCTCGTCATCCTGAATCGGCGCGAAGAGGTTGGCCTGGGCTTCTGTCGTCGTCTCCGGGCGCAGTCCGTCGGCGTCCTGGAGGGTGCCCTCCGCTTCCGCGATGGTCGCGGGGTCGCGGTGATCGACCTCGGCGAAACGCTCGTCGGGTTCGACATCGCTGACATCGGTGGTCGGCACGATCACTTGCGGCTCGGCGAAGTGACAGGCCGAGAAGTGCTCACCGACCCCGTCAGGGCGCAGGATCAATTCCGGCACATCGGTCTTGCACTTCTCCCGGGCTTTCCAGCACCGGGTGTGGAAGCGGCAGCCACTCGGCGGATTGGCCGGTGACGGCACATCGCCCTGCAGAACGATGTGCTGCCGCTTGCCGCGCAGCGTGGGATCGGGGACGGGGACAGCCGACAGCAGAGCCTGGGTATAGGGATGCGTCGGCCGCTCGTAGACCTCTTCCTCGTGCCCGAGTTCGGCCATCTTGCCGAGGTACATCACCGAAACCCGGTCGGAGATATGCCGCACCACCGACAGGTCGTGGGCGATGAAGACATAGGCGAGACCGAGCTCGGTTTGCAGCTTCTCCATCAGGTTGACGACCTGCGCCTGCACCGAGACATCGAGCGCGGAGACCGGCTCGTCACAGATCAAGACCTTCGGATCGAGCGCGATGCCGCGCGCGATGCCAATGCGCTGACGCTGGCCGCCGGAGAACTGGTGTGGGTAGCGGTTGATGTGCTCCGGGTTCAAACCCACCAGGTCGAGCAACTCCTGGACGCGCTTGCGACGCCCACCCTTGGGCACCACCTCCGGGTGGATCTCGAACGGCTCACCGATGATGTCGCCGACCGTCATGCGAGGGTTGAGCGAGGTGTAGGGGTCCTGGAAGACGATCTGGATGTTGCGGCGCAGCGCCCGCAACTCCTTGCCGGAGGCATTGGCCATGTCCGCGCCCTCGAATTCCACCGTCCCGGAGGTCGGCGCTTCGAGGCGGACCAGGAGACGGCCGAGCGTGGACTTGCCACATCCGGACTCGCCGACCACGCCGAGGGTCTCGCCCTTGTGCAGGTCGAAATTGACGCCATCGACCGCCTTCACGTGCCCTTGGACGGTCCGCAGAATGCCCCGGCGGATGGGGTAGTGCTTGACCAGGTCCCGGGCTTGGAGGATGACCTCAGGCATCGAGCACCTCCTCGGCGAAGTGGCAGGCGGACTTGCGGCCGGGGGCGACCTCGCGCAATTCCGGTCGGTCGGTGCGGCAGATGTCTTGCGCCATCCGGCAGCGCGGGTTGAAGGCGCAACCTGGTGGAATCCGCAGCAGGTTCGGTGGCAGGCCACCGATCGCCGCCAGGGTCTGGCCCTTCTGGTCCAGGCGCGGGATCGATTCCAGCAAGCCCCGGGTGTAGGGGTGGGCCGGCTTGGCGTAAAGGTCGTAGACGTTGGCCGTCTCGACCAGCCGGCCGGCATACATCACCGCAATCCGGTCCGCGACATCGGCGACCACGCCGAGGTCGTGGGTGATCAGGATCAGGCCCATCTGCCGTTCCTGCTGCAACTCCTGCAGCAGGGCCATGATCTGGGCCTGAACGGTCACATCGAGCGCCGTCGTCGGCTCGTCGGCGATGAGCACTGCCGGGTCGAGGGCGATCGCCATGGCGATCATGATGCGCTGGCGCATACCACCGGAGAACTGGTGGGGATAGGCCTTGACCCGATCCTTTGCCGCCGGGATGGAGACACGCTCCATCAGCCGCACGGCCTGTGCCAGCGAATCGGACTTGTTCATCCCACGGTGCTGACGGAACATCTCGGCGATCTGCCAGCCGACTGGGAAGACCGGATTCAGGGAGGACAGGGCGTCCTGGAAGATCATCGCGATCTCAGCCCCACGCACCCAGCGGCGCTGGTCGTCGGGCATCGTCAGCAAGTCGAGGCCGCAGTACTTAATTGCGCCCTCGGGGATCTTGGCGGGCGGCATATCGAGGATGCCCATGATGGCCTGAGCGGTCACGGACTTGCCCGACCCGGACTCGCCGAGGATGGCCAAGGACTCGCCCTGGTCAAGGTGGAAGCTGACGCCATTGATGGCCTTGGCCACGCCATCTTCAGTGTGGAACTCGACGTGCAGATCCTCGACGTCGAGGAGCCGGCCGTCCACCGGGGTGTAGGTGATCTTGCCGTCACCGCTGCGGGTTTGCGGTGCGGCCGATGTAGTCGTCGACACGGAACTCCCTATCGGCTCTTGGGGTCGAAGGCGTCACGGATGGCGTCGCCCAACATGATGAAGGCGAGCACGGTGATGCTCAGGAAGAGACTGGGGAAGAGCAACATGTGCGGCGTCGTCCGCAGCCCGACGATGGCATCGTTGATCGAGACGCCCCAGGAGATGACCGGTGGGGTCAGACCGATGCCGAGGAAGGAGAGCGTCGCTTCCGCCGCAATATAGGCACCCAGGTTGATGGTCGAAACCACGATCATTGGGCCCATCGCGTTGGGGATGATGTGGCTGCGGATGATCCGCCAGGGGCTCGCGCCAAGGGCACGCGCGGCCTGGACATAATCATTCGGCAGCACCTGCAGCACGCTGGAGCGCATCAGTCGCGCCAAGGACGGCCAGCCGAGCAGGGTCAGGGCCATAACCACCTTGAAGATGACGCCGAAATATCCGGTCATCGTCCCGCTCAACGCCGCCATGAAGAGAATGGCGCCGAGCAGCAGCGGGATCGCGAAGAAGATGTCGGTGATGCGGGAGACGAGTGAGTCGACCCAACCGCCGGCATATGCGGCCAGGGTGCCGATCGCCCCCCCGAGCAAGACGGTGAAGACGGTGGTGAGCACACCGACGAGGATCGAGGCGCGCGCGCCGTAGATGACTCGGGCGTAAATGTCGTAGCCCTGGATGTCCCGGCCGAACCACGCAGCGTCACTCGGCCGCGAACGGGCCTCCTTGAGCACGGCCTTCGTCGGATCGGTGCTGGTGAACAGGCTGGGCCAGATCGCCATCAAGAGGAAGATCAGGATCAGGACGGCGGAGACCCAAAAGAAGGGGCTCTTGCGCAACGAGCGCCAGGCGTCGGCGCCAAGAGAGCGTGCGTCGCCGACATCACCACCAGCGGCCTGGGCTTCGGCGCCTTCGACTTGGACTGCGCTTTCACTCATGGCTGATCCTCGGGTCGAGCACGCCGTACAGGATGTCGACGAGCAGGTTGACGAAGAGATAGATGATGACCAGCGCCGTCACGGCGCCGACGACCGCCACGCCGTCGCGCATCTGGATGCCCCGGAAGATGTAGCCGCCGACGCCTTGGATATTGAAGATGCGCTCGGTGACGATGGCGCCGCCGAGCAGCGCGCCGAAGTCGAAGCCGACGAAGGTGATGACCGGGATCATCGAATTGCGCAGGGCGTGCAGCCCAACGGCGCGGCGTCTGGACAGGCCCTTGGCAATGGCCGTGCGGACATAGTCGGCTCGCAGGTTCTCCACGAGGTTGGTGCGGGTCAGGCGGGCGACATACGCGATGGACAGCGACCCGAGCACCAGAGCCGGCATCGTCAGTTCATAGAAGGTCGCCTTAGATGAGACGGTGACCGGGAAGAGCCCGGTCCGCACGCCGATGAAGTACTGCGCGAGAGCACCGATGACGAAGACCGGGATGGAGATGACGAAGAGCGTCGAGACCAGGACGAGGTTGTCGACGAACTTGCCCTTGCGGATGCCGGCCAGAATGCCGGCCAGGATCCCGACGACGACCTCGACGGCAATCGCCATCAGCGCAAGCTTGCCCGTCACCAGGTAGCGCTTCTGCAGGTCGTCCTTGACCTTGACGCCATACTGATTGGTCCCCAGGTCGCCCTGCGCGAGCTTGGCGACGTACTTGCCATATTGGATGGGCAGTGGGTCGTCGAGGTTGTGCTCGGCACGGTACTTCTGGATGTAGGCCGCTGAGCAGGGGCGTTCGCCGCACTTGCCCGCGGTGGGGTCTCCGGGCATGGCGAAGACCATGTAGAAGATCAGGAATGTTGTCCCGATGATGACGGGAATCATCTGCAGCAAACGCCGCACGATGTACTTGCCCATGCCACCTCCTTGGGGAACATCGGGGCCGAGATCGTCGGCCGGTTCGGGAACGCCCGGGTGCTCCCGTGCGCCTGCGCACCTTGGATCCTATACCGCCGATCCGGCTCGTGGAATGGTGCGCGCTGACTTGTGATCGGCGAATCGAGGCCACTGACCAGGCCCCGAAACGGCCGGTCGGCCTGCCGGTGGTGAACCACCGGCAGGCCGACGCGTTGTAGGCATTCGCCTCTAGATCGCCGAAGCGATCGTTACATCACTTGACGGTGATGGCGGAGAAGTCCGGGACACCGAACGGGGTGATGGCGAAGGTGCCGATCTTCTCGGAGTAACCCATGGTCGCCTTGCCGTAGTACATCGGGATGGTCGGCATGTCGGCCGCGATGACCTTCTCCGCCTCCTGGTACTTCGCGTTGGCGGCGTCGAGCCCGTCAGCGCCAGCAGCTTCCTTCAGCAACTTCTCGAACTCCGGGTTGTTGTAGTTGAAGTAGTTGCTGTCGGCACCCGCGGTGTAGATCGGGGCGAGGAAGTTCTCGATCGACGGGTAGTCCATCTGCCAGCCCATGCGGAACAGACCCTTGATCTCGCCCTTGCCGAGGCCGGTGAGGAAGGTCTTGAAGTCCACGGTCGGGGTGGCGGTGCAGTCGATGCCGAGGGCGTCCTTGATGCTGTTGCAGGTCGCCTCGGTCCACGCCTTGTGGTCGCCATCGCCGTTGTAGGTCAGCGTCAGCTTGCCGGAGTAGCCGCCGGCCGCGTCGAGGGCGGCCTTGGCCTTGGCTGCGTCGTAGACGCAGGCCTCGCCGCAGACATCCTTCTGGTAGCCGTCAACAACGGGAGAGACCCAGCCGGTGGCGGGGACGCGCGTGTTGTTGAAGATGGCCTTGTTGATGGTGTCGCGGTCGATCGCCATGGAGATGGCCTTACGGATCTCCGGCTTGGCGAGCGACGGGTCGGCCTTGGGGTTCATGCCGATGTACTGGATGACGCCGGTCTCGCGCTGCGCGTTGCGCTCGCCGAGGTCGGTCTTGTACTTGTCGTCGATGAGGGCCGAGACGGGGATGGCGTCCAGGACGTCGATCTGGCCGGCGAGCAGGTCGTTGTAGGCCGCGTCGGTGTCCTGGTAGATCTTGAAGGTGATCTTGTCCAGCTTGCCCGCGTTGGCGCCGGAGTAGTCGGCGTTCTTGACCACGACAATGCTCTGGCCCTCGGTCCAGGACTCGAACTTGAACGGGCCAGCGCCGATGGGGGCCTTGCCGAAGGCCTCGGGGTCCTTGAAGAAGGCGTCCGGCTGGGGGGCGAAAGCGGTGTAGCCGAGGCGAACCGGCAGGTTGGAGACCTTTTCGGTGGTCTTGATGGTGAAGGTCTTGTCGTCGACAACCTTCAGACCGGTAAGTTCCTTGGCCTTCGGAGCGCCCTCGCCCTCGCACGCGGTCTTCTCGTCGGTGCCGGTGCACTGCAGGTCAGCGAAGCCCTCGATCGGACCGAAGAAGTAGGAACCACCCTGGCCGTTCGGGCCATATGCCGCGTAGTTCCACGCGTCGACGAAGCTCTTGGAGGTGACGGGGGTGCCGTCGGAGAACTTGTAATCCTTCAGGGTGACGGTGAAGTTCTGGTTGTCGTCGGTCTTGATGTCCTCGGCGATGTCCATCTCCGGCTCGGCCGTCTCGGAGTTGTAGTGGACGAGCTTGGCCGTGATGGTGTCGAGGATGTTGCCACCGCAGGTCTCGCTGGTGTTGCTCGCGATGAGCGGGTTCTCGGGGGTGCACCCGTGGACGACGATCTCGCCGCCCGCTGCGGCCGGAGCCTCGCTGGATGAGCTCGAGTTGCTGCCGCTACCGCTCGTGGTGCTGGTCGTCTCGGTGCTGGAACCGCTACAGGCGGCCGTGAGCATGGCGAACGCCGACACACCGGCGACGGCAATGGTGCGAGTAGTTCCCCGCATGGATTTCCTCCTACTGGTTTGGCCGCCCCTGGTCGTGGCGGTGTCCCGACGCCGGTCCCGATCGAGGTCGGCGCCGTGCGCTTCGCATTACGTTGCGCTGTCCTATGTAAGTCGACGCAGGGCCCCGACGCGACAACCAGGTCCCGTCCGAAACACAAATGTGATGGAGACGCAGGTCACATTCGTTGCTTTTGGTCGCCAAAGTCGGCACGCACGGGAAAGTTGTGACTCCTGAGGTCTGCCCGCCAGGCGGCCAGTAGCCTTCGCTCATGCCCGGATATGACGACGACCTGCGGCTGGCCCATGTGCTCGCCGACGCCGCCGAGCGTGTGACGATGGCGCGCTTCAAGGCCGAAGACCTCCGGGTGGAGGCCAAGCCAGACCTCTCCCTGGTCTCTGACGCCGACCGCACGGCCGAAGAGGTGCTTCGCGGGCAGTTGCAGCGCACCCGGCCCCGCGATGCCGTGGTCGGCGAAGAGTTCCCGGGTACCGGCCACGGACCGCGGCGCTGGGTCATCGATCCCATCGACGGCACCCACAATTTCGTGCGCGGTGTGCCCGTGTGGGCCACCTTGATTGCCTTGGTGGACGGTGATCAGCCCGTCCTTGGCCTCGTCGCCGCCCCGGCCCTCGGTCGGCGCTGGTGGGCAGCGACCGGGACCGGCGCCTGGACGGGGCGGAATATCACTGCGGCTAAGCGCATCCAGACCTCGGGCGTGCGATCGATCGCCGATGCCTCAATCTCCCTCTCCAGCGTCACGTCCTGGTCAGCGTCCGGCCGGTTGTCGCCGGTCCTGCGGCTAATGGATCGCTGCTGGCGCGACCGCGCGTACGGCGATTTCTGGTCCTACATGATGGTCGCCGAGGGCGCGGTGGATATCGCCGCCGAGCCGGAGCTCGCGCTCTATGACATGGCGGCGCTGGTGCCCATCGTCACTGAGGCGGGGGGCCGGTTTACGTCCCTAGATGGCACACCCGGCCCGTTCGGCGGCAATGCGGTGGCCACCAATGGGTTGCTGCACGATGAGGTGCTTCGGGCCCTCACCCCGCAGGGCTGATCCCTCGCTTCTAGTTGGGGACGACGTCGACGCGCTGCCCCAGGGCACGGATCGCGTCCGCATACGCCGAGGCATCGCCGACGATCACGATCGTCCACTCCCCTGTCACATAACGGGCATACGCAGCCTCGAGGTCCGCGGTGGTGAGGGTCCGCATACGGTCCAGATTGGTCGTCGTGAAATCCAAGGGCAGCCCGTCGAGGATGCTCGCCGCGGCCTCCTCGGCGACGGCATCGGCTGTCGCGAAGCGGCCCGGCGCCGTGTCGACGATGAAGTCAACGCCATCGGCGAGTTCCTTGGCCGTGAAGCCCGCATCGCCGGAGGCAAGGATCTCGAGCAGGATCGTCAAGGCATCGGCGGTCACTTCGGTGCGCACCGAGCCGCTTGTGACGAACATCCCGCCGGCGCGCCGCGGGCGGAAGCCCGAGCGCATGCCGTAGGTGTAGCCCTTCTCTTCGCGCAGCACGGCATCGACCCGGGCGTTCGGCGAGCCCCCCATCACGAAGCCGAGCACGGGGTATGGCGCCCACGCGGGCTTCACATGCCGGTCGGGTCCGGGCCCGGCGACCACGATCTCGGACTGGACCGAGTCCGGCCGGTCCACGAGCACAATGCGCACCGCATCGTCAGCACGGCGGGGCACCTCGGCCTCCGGCGGGAGCGCGCGCGGCCCAGGAGTCCAAGACCCGAAGCTCTCGGCGAGCAGCGTGTCGAGGTCGATGCCGCTCAGGTCGCCGGAGACGATCAAGGTGGCGCCGGCCGGGCCGACATGGGTCGCGTGGAAGGACTCGACATCCTCGCGGGTCAGACCGGAGACGGTCTCCGCCGACCCGGCGGTCGGTCGCGCGGCCCGCTCGTCGGGATGGAAGAAGGTCGCCGCGAGTTCGCGGGCGGCCCGGTGCGGGGCGGAGGCGCGCTCCTGCTCGATCTCGGCAAGGCGGGTGCGGACGAGCCGGCGCACCTGCTCTGCCGGGAAACTCGGGCGGGCAATCGCCGCGACCATCAGGGCGAGAGCATCCGCGAGGCGCGAGGCGGGGGCGTCGACATCGACATGCAGACCGCCATCGGACAGGCCGGCACCGAAGGCCACGCCCTTGCGCTCCAGGAGTTCGGTGAACTCCTCGGTGTCATGCTCGAGCGTGCCCTCGTCGAGCAGACGGGTCATCAGGGAGGCGACGCCTTCGCTCTCGCGTGGCTCGGAGCGCACCGAGAGGGGGACGATCAGGCGTAGGGCGACGACATACTGCCCGGGCAGGTCGAAGGTATGGACGGTGAGCCCATTGGACAGGCTGCTGGTCGTGGGCTGGGGGAAGGCCCAGCGGGCGGCGGGGGTGACCTCGGGGCGTGCGATGACGGTCATCAGGCGGCCTCGACATTCTCAAGCGTCAGGTAGGCGACGACGGCGCGGGCGCTGGGATTCAGCCAAGTGCGGGCCACGCGCGTGACATCCTCGGCGGTCACGGCGGACAAGTCGTCGAGCAGGTCATTGATATAGCCCGGCCGCCCATGCAGGAGTGCATGGTGGCTGATCAGGTCGGCCCGCTCTTCTTGGGAGCCGAGAGCCTGCAGCCAGGCGCGCTCAGATTGCGCGAGTGCCGCCTCCATCTCTTCTGGGGTCGGGCCGCTGTCCAAGAAGGCCGTCAGCTCTTCGAGGAGGGCAGACTCGACATACTCCGGATCCGCGTCGGTCGCGATATCGACGACGATCAGGCCCAACGACACCCCGTCGACGAAACCCATGGCGTGGGCTTGGACGGAGTTGGCGACCTGCTCGGAGCGCACTAGTCGGCGGACCAGCCGTGACATGGATAGGCCCCCCAGGGCTTCGAGAGCGAGGTCCGCGGCGAGGAAATCCGAGTCGCCCTCGACCGGCAGCCGGAACGCGAAATGCAGCCGGTTGTTGGGCACCTCGCCGATGACCACCTCGCGGGCTGGCTCGGTCAGCGGAGGTAGTTGACCCAGATTGGCACGGGACGTGCCGTCGGTGCGCGGGAGCTGGCCGAAGTAGCGCTCGACACGGGCGAAGCCGTCCTCGGGGTCGATATCGCCGACGAGGGTCAGGACCGTGTTGTCTGGGCGATAGTGCGTGGCGAAGAAGGCATGCACGTCCTCGACGCTGGCCGCATCGAGATCGGCCATCGAGCCGATCGTCGGGTGATGGTAGGGGTGGCCCTCGGGGAAGATGGTGGCGTAGATGTCGCGCATCGCATTGCCATAGGGCACGTTGTCGTAGCGCTGGCGCTTTTCTTCCTTGACGACATCGCGTTGGTTGTCCAGGTTGGTCTGGTTGACCGCGTCGAGGAGATAGCCGTGGCGGTCGGCCTCCAGCCACAGGGCGAGGTCGAGCACCCCGACCGGGACCGTCTCGAAGTAGTTGGTGCGGTCGAACCAGGTCGTGGCATTGAGGCGGGCGCCGCGAGCCATGAGCGCCGAGAAGTGCTCGCCGCTGGCGACCGAGCGCGAGCCTTGAAACATCAGGTGCTCGAAGAGGTGCGCGAAGCCGGTGCGCCCGGCCACCTCGTGTCGCGATCCCACATTGACCCACAGGTTGACGGTGACCGTCGGGATGCTGTGGTCCGGCGAGATGACGACACGCAGCCCGTTGCCCAGGGTGCGCTCATGGATGGGGTAGTCCAGGGGCATGGGCACACCATAGGTCGCCCACTCCCCCGGCACGAATGCGGACGCGGGAAGCAGGGCCTTGCCGAGCCGTACAGCGCAAACGAGCGAACACGGCCGGAGGATCGTCCGTGGCGGGCTCCTTGAGCCCGGCGTGCGCGACCACCAGCAAGCCGTCGTCGAGGACGTAATGACTGATGAGGCCGTCCATGAACACCAGCGCTTGCTTGTTGAAGTCATCGGACTCGGCGGCCATCTGTTCAAGGGACTCGGCCAAGCCGTGGGAGACCGTCACCTTTGCTCCCCTGAGCGCGCGCACGAGCTTGGCCTCGGGGTTGCCGGAGACGCACAGCGCGTTCCCTGAGGCAACCATGCCCATGACCAATCGCAGGACTGCGGGAGTGTCGGGTCCGCGATCAACGAGGTCGCCGACGAAGACAGCCTGGCGTCCCTCGGGGTGAGTGGCGTCGACCGCTGCGGTGTCGTCGTAATGAATCACCCAACCGAGTCGGGCGAGCAGTGTGCGAAGTTCGGAGGCGCAACCGTGGATGCCGCCTATGATGTCGAACGGCCCGTGGATGTCCTTGCGGTCATTCCACGGCTTCTTGCGGATGAGTTCGACAGCATCGATCTCGTCGGTGCCGCGCAGGAGGTGGACGCGTCGAAAGCCCTCTTTGTTGAGTCACCGGAGTGATCGTTTGAGGTCGCGGTGCTGACGGGAGACGACATGGTTGGCAAAGTCACGGTCGCGCCGCTGCTTGTTGCGCTCCAGCGCGACGTCTTCACAGGAATCGCGGAGTCGGCTAGGAACTGTTTGGCGTCGCATCGCCCACTGCGGGCGGTGGAGAACACGTCGGCCATCGCGACGCCAAGCAGCGATGAGGCGGCATAGGAACGGTCGTTGACGTACTGAGCCAGGCTGAAGTCCGGGGCGTCCTTGCGACGGGATCGAGCGAGCTTGATTGGGTCGATCTCCAGCATTAGGGCGGCCGTGCATCGCTCGCCGCTGGCTTCTGGGTAGAAAACCGTCGCCGTCCCAAAGGACTGCGTGAACTCCTGCACGCGGTCGGGGTGCTTGTGCAGGAGGTAGCCGAGGTCGGTCGCCGGCTGGTGGGTGGTCGTGACGGTCAGAAGCACCCGACAAGTCTGCCGTAGCGGCCCGATCTGTTCCCGGGAGTTTCGGTCTGGATGGCGGCCGGCGGCACCGTGTGCCTCACAGCGACGTACGAGCGCCCCATCGATCGCCGGGCAAACGTCAAGGGCCCGGATCTCGTGGGAGATCCGGACCCTTCGGCGCTGACGCGTTGGTAGCGGGGGCAGGATTTGAACCTGCGACCTCCGGGACGATCTGGTCCGTTTTCCGCTACTTCGGAATGTCTTTGGTCAACTCCGGTTGACTCGATCTACACGGAGATCGGCTGGCTGCCGATGTCGCCACTGTACCGGTTGTCTCGGGTCACCTCGGCCTTGCTCGCGCCGTACGTGATGGGATTTCGATGGCCACTCTCGGCCGGGAGTTCGCATGGCGAGACTCGCCGGAAGAATTTTCATCGCTGGTTGTCACCGGTTGTCCTCGGTTGGATCGCACCGTCTTCGACCAGTTCGGAGTCGACGATGACGGGCCGGATTCGGTGGTTGACATCGGCTCCGACCAGGCGCACCTTCGATGGGTGGACACCCACGATGTCATCGCCTCCCTGACTCCGGTCGGGGCGGACGGTCCCGCCGAATCAGCGGGACCGGTGGCGACCTCGTCGAAAGTCCACGGTGCCGGTGACGCACCGGCACCAGCGGTGGTGGTGACTCCCCACCACCGTGACGACCTGCTCGGTGTCCCTGCGTCGGCTGCACCCTCGACGGTGCCAGGGACTCCCCGGCACCGGTCCCGGCTCCGGGCCGGAACGGTGTTTCCGCAGGTCGCGCCGGTGGTGCTGAATCAGCACCACCGGTCGTGATCGTGCAGGTCGCACGGTCCCGCACCGGGTACGGGACCGGCCAGTCGCGATCAGCAGATTGGGGTCGTCACGTCGCAAAGGCCGCCCCACAGACGAGGCAGTACAGAGATCCGGCATGGCCCTCCGGCACCTTAACCGGCTCGTAGGCGTGGCATGGCGACGCGACAATAACCATGTCGTCTGGCTCAGTCATCGGGTCAGGCTGCGGAGCGACGTTCATCCGCCCGATGCGCTTAACCTTCACATGCTTGGACGGCAAGCCGCGGAACACTCGGTCGAGTTCGTCATCGACGACCTGCGCAACCATCGGCCCGGACGCCTGCTCAATGAAGTCGAGTTGAGCTTGCGTAAACCACGAGTCCGTTCCCGCCGGCTGGCCGCACAGCGGGCAGGTGTAGGCCGCAGGCTCGTCGGCTGCCTCGGCCTCCTCATTGGCTGGGCCGTGATGCCACTTGAACTCCTGCACGCAGTTCGGACACTCCCGTCGCAGGAAACCGTCGCTGTCGAGCGGCAGGCTCACCTGAAAGTTCATCGCTAGTCTCCGCTCACGAACTCTTCTTGCCGGATCTCGGTGCCGTCAGCGGTCTTGGCGCGAAGCGTGACGGTGAAGTATGGCGCGTGGCCGTGGCCAAGCGACTTGGTGCGTAGAGCGCGGACAGACTTCCCTGGCGGGAGCTTCGGAACCGGAAACCCATCCTCAGCGCGTGCGATCAGACCTTCCGACGTCGGACCCTCGATCTCCAGATCGTAGACATCTCCTGGCCCGTGATTGGTGATCACGATGGCGTCCATTTGTCGCGAACCGTTGCGCTGCAGGCTCGCGGTCAGCCGCGGCCGACCTGAAGCCGCCGAACTCGGCAACTTCCTACCGAGCGGCAGCCCACCGCCAGGCGGGACGGGCGGCGTGAGGTCACCGGCATCGTGCCAGTCAGAGCCCACCAGTTGCACGGCGCAGCCGGCGGTCTCGAGGCGCCGGGCAAGTTCCTGACGCTTCGCCAGCGAACCATCCAGCCGCACCACGTGCCGGCCATGAATGTCGCTGAAGGACTTCACCTTGCCGAGCTCGACGATGACCGTGCGATCCGCATCGCGGCCCATCGCCATGCCCGCCTCGAACAGGACGTTTGGGCGCGGCTGCATCTGGGGTGAGGTCTCTGGATCTTCCGGATACGTGAGCGACTCGTGGAGGTATGCAACATCGTCGGGAGTCTGTAGCACCACGACCGCCTGTGCGGCACCGAAGGCGGCGTCGAGGACATCGCCGATATAAGGCGACCCCTGACCCGTCATGCGGATCGCTTCCGACCACTCGATTGGGTCCAGCCCAATCGATCTCAGGAAGTCGAACAGCCCACGTCGCGCCGACTCGTTGCGGCCGTGCACAACGAATACCTTGCGCTGATCGATACTCACGCGGACTCCCCGTAGGTCGAGCGGAAGACAGCGTCGGAGAGCCACTTCTTGAAGCTGTCGTTGTCGCTGAACTGCTTGAACAGCTCGGTGTCGTCGGCAACGAGCGAAAGCATCACGCGGGCGAGCGCACGGTCGTGCTCAACCCGGGCGTTGGCCGGGTCGTTGTTCTTCTTGGCGTTCTGGTAGGCCGTGTCCTCAGCGACCTTGCGCGGGATCTCCTCGGTGATGAGCCGCTGCACGCGGTCGGCGTCGGTCCACGAGATGTTCCCGAATAGATCGTTGAATGCCTGGAGGATCGACGACAGCCGCTCCAGTTCGGGTTCGTTGATGTGTCCTCCACCCGAAGCTGGCACTGGGTCTACGACCCCGTCCTCGTCGTGGAGCGCGATCTTCATGGCCGCGCCCTTCTCGACGCGGTACGACTCCATGTCGATGGTCTCCAAGATGCCGGCCGCGAGATCGTCCTCCTTCGGCGCCGGCAGCTTGGGCACGAGGTTGTCGAGGAAGATCGACAGCTTCTCCCACGCGGGCACGCCGAATGGCATCACGCTCGAGAGGAAGTTGTAGGTCCGCAGGAATGCCTTGGCCAGGCCCTTGAAGGCGACTTGGTCGTCTTCCTCCGGCATCTCGATGTATTCCGCGACGCAGCGATCGAGGATCGGGTCGAGCTGGTCGCGGTCCACGCCAGCGAGGAACAGCCGAACGAACTCGTCGACGCTCTCCTGGACGTAGACCCCGAAGTCGTTGAGGTCGGCGACGAGGTCGTGCAGCTTGTTCGGATCTGTTTCCTGGCTGAGCACCGTCGTCCGGTAGTACGGCTCGAACGCCCGCTCGATGTCCTCTGCATCGTTGGCGAAGTCCAGGACGAAGGCGTCGTGCTTGGCCGGGTGCGCGCGGTTGAGCCGCGACAGCGTCTGCACGGCCTTCACGCCCGACAGCGTCTTGTCGACATACATCGTGTGCAGAAGAGGTTCGTCGTAGCCGGTCTGGAACTGGTCGGCTACGACGAGCAGGCGATATGGATCGTCCTGGATGCGGTCAGCGATGTCCTTCAATGGGAAGCCGTTCAGGCTGGCTTCAGTGACCTTGTTGCCCTTGTACTCGTGCTCACCGGAGAACGCCACTATCGCCTTGTAGGGACTCTTGCGTTCGGCGAGGTATGCGCTGATTGCGTGGAAGTACTCGATGCAGCGGGCGATGCCGGCGGTGACCACCATCCCTCTGGCCTGACCGCCGATCTTCTGCCGCGACAGCACCTGGCTGTGGAAGTGATCGACCATGATCTCGGCCTTGAGCTTGATGGCGTGCTCGTTGCCCTCGACGAAGGCCCGCAGCTTCTTCGAGGCTCGCTTGGCGTCGAACTCCGGGTCGTCCTCGACGGTCTTCATCAGCTTGTAGTAGCTCTGGACCGGCGTGAAGTTGGCCAGCACGTCAACGATGAAGCCTTCCTGGGTTGCCTGCTTCATCGTGTAACTGTGGAACGGCCGGTACGACGTGCCGTCCGCGCCGGCGTACGGCTCGCCGAACATCTGGAGGGTCTTGTTCTTCGGAGTGGCAGTAAACGCGAAGTAGCTCGCGTTCGTCAGCATCTTCTTCGCCTCGATGATCCGGTTGATCTGGTCTTCAACCGTCTCGTCGTCCCCATCGGCTCCGGCCTCGCCGAGTGCCTGAGCCACCGCGGCGGCGGTCTTGCCGCCCTGGCTGGAGTGAGCCTCGTCGATGATGATGGCGAACTTGTTGCCCCGGTGGTCGGCGCCGATGTCGTCGAGGATGTAGGGGAACTTCTGGACGGTCGTGATGATGATCTTGCGGCCGGCCTCGATCGCCTTGCGCAGGTCGCCAGAGCGCTCGGCGTGTACCACCGTTGAGCCGACCTGCATGAAGGACTTGATCGTTGCCTTGAGTTGGCCGTCCAGAATGACCCGGTCGGTGACGACGATGATCGAATCGAAAGCGTTGCCGCCGTCGTGCTTGATCTCGGTCAACTGGTGCGCCAGCCAGGCAATCGAGTTGGACTTCCCGGAACCGGCTGAGTGCTGGATCAGGTAGCGACGTCCAGCACCGTTCACCTCGACGTCGGCGAGAAGCTTCCGTACGACGTCGAGTTGGTGGTAGCGCGGAAAGATTTGTGCCGAGGTCTTACGGCCAGACCGCTCGTTCTTTGAGCTAACGATCTGGGCGTAGTTCTCGACAACGTTGGCGAGGCTCGCCGGCGCGAGAATCTCACGCCACAGGTAGTCCGTCTTGAGGCCGTCAGGGTTGGGCGGGTTGCCGGCTCCGTCGTTCCAGCCCTTGTCGAACGGCAGAAACCACGATTGCTTGCCCTTCAGGTGTGTGCAGAACCTGGCTTGCTGGTCGTCGAGGGCGAAGTGGGCGATGCAGCGCCCGAACTGAAAGATCAACTCCCGCGGGTCGCGATCCCGCTTGTATTGATCCACCGCGTCATCGAACGTCTGCTTCGTGATGTTGTTCTTCAACTCGAACGTGAAGACCGGGAGTCCGTTGATCGACGCGACCAGGTCGAGGGAAAGGCCCTTCTCACCCGGGCTGTAGTGCACCTGGCGCGAGACGGTGAAGCGGTTCTCGGCGAACAGCGCAGCAGCCTTGGGATTGCCGATCGAGGCAGTCGGAAAGAAGAAGTCGACGTGGTGCTGGTTGTGCCCGATCCCCTTTCGCAGCACCTCTACAACGCCGCGCTTGGTGACCTCGCCCTGCACTCGAGAGAGGAATGCATGCCGCGTGGGCGACTCGGCGTGCAGCGACAATGCATCGACCAGATGTGGCTGTGTTGCCTCGATGAACGAGACGAGTTGCGGCAGATCCAGCGCATACGCCGACTCGTAGTCCGTCGACGCACCTTCCTGCCAGCCGCCCTCGACCATCTGTTTGACGATCAGGGCTTCGAGGCTCTCCTCATTGAGCCGCATGTCAGCCTCGGCCTTCTGCTGGGATCCACTCGAACTTGCGCTTCAGCTCGTGACCCCAGGCGTAGTCCTTGGTCTCGCGCTGGGCTCTGCCGAGCACGATGCTCGGAGCGATGCCGAGTTCGTCGGCCAGTGCGCGAACGCCGGCGATGTCGCGCGTGGCAGGCACAAGGTGCGCGACGCCGGCGGGGATGAGGAGTTCAGAGGCGAAGTCGTTGGCTTCCGCCTCGACCTGGCTCTTCTCTCCGTTGAGGTAGAGCTCCTTGTCGCCGTGCAGCAGCACGTGCCCGAGCTCGTGGAAGAGCGTGAACCAGAGCTGGTCGTCGCTCTTCCACAGCAGGGAGAGCTGGATGACCGGAGTGCCGTTGAGCCATCGGGTCGCGCCGTGGATCCCGAGCCCCGGAACCGGCGGGATGAAGCAGAGCACGACGCCGACCTCGCGCAGCTTGTCGATCGCCTCGGAGATGGCAGCCATGGGTTCGTCGCGAGTCAGCGCGCGCAGCTCGGAGACAACCCGCTCAAGACCGACGCGGTCGAACCCCGGTACGTCGCTCAACCCGTAGTGGTGACGCTCCGCCAGGGCGAGCCAGGTTGCGAGCGCCAGTGCGTCCTTGCGACCAACTGCGGCGCGTCGATACGCCACGCTGCCTTGTGACCAGGTGGCCCAGAAGGCTTCGATGCTCGCGACTCCCAGCAGTGACAACAGTTGACGCACGGTCGCTGCGTGGTCACGAGCCGAGGCCGTGATGAACCCGAACTTGCGCAGGTAGGCCAAGGGGAAAGCCTTGGCCTCTTTGTATTGGTCAGCCAGATCTTCGTTGGCCGTGTGACTCGCGAGTTGGCCGCGATAGTTGGTCTCGTAGAGGTTCCAGATACGAGCTGGGATGCCTGTCACGGATTCCAGGGCGAGAGCCATCGGGTGCGACAGCGGAGCCTTGCCACTGAGGAGCTCGCTCACATGCTTGGGCGTGACACCGAGCCGACGAGCAAGCTCGGCGGCGTTGATGCCTTCGTCCTCCATCCACTCGACGATGTGGTCGCCGGTGGTGACGACGTAGTTGAGTGTTGCGGTCATGGTCTGCTCCTCTCTGTCCTTCTGACTGCCACTAGTGGTAGTCCACGATCTCGACGACGAGAACGGTGACCTCTTCGCCCTCCGCGCCCGGCTCGACGATCAGTCGCCAGTTGCCGGTCAGTCTCGCCGACCACTGGCCCGCCCTGTCGGCTTTCAGTTCTTCCCACTTGCCGGTCATTTGGAGGAGATCAGCCATCTTCTCCGCGGCGCGCAGGTCATCGAGGCGAAGCTGCAGCTTCTTGGCCCGCTCGGCACCCAGCGACTTCTGCATCCGACGCGCGTCGGTGCAGGTCCTCTCCAGGTCGCGGGTCGCGTAGCTCAACTTCACGGCTTGATGTTACCCGAATCGTAACACTGACATGCGACGGAACCGGTCGCGGCGAGTCGCGTCACGCTTCGCAGTCGACGAGCATGTCGTCCAACTGGGCCGGATCGTCGTCGCCTGGGACGCCCGAGCCATCCACCCATGCAGCTTCAGGCTCGACTTCGGGAAGAGTCGCTGCAATCGCCCGGACGTCCACCTGTCCAGTCACGACGTCGGCGACGAGGCGCGTCCGGAACTCCTGGAGTAGCTCAATCTCCCGATGCTCGCGGTCAATCACCGCGCTTGCTTTGGCATTGATCGCATCGACCGCCGCGACGAGCTCTCGCTGCCGATCCAGTGGAGGCACAGCTACCCGCATCCAACCGATGTCATCCATGTTGAAGTGACCGACCGTCGAACCCTGCGTCGCCAGAGAGATGCGCTCCCGCGGGAGTCCGCCATAGATCTGGTAGACGAGGAACTGCGGATCGATAAGCTCCTTCCGCAGTTTCATGAGCACCGTGCGCTGCCCAAGGGCCACCGCGCGACCAGGCGGGATCACCGCCGCCTCGCCCACGGGTGCTTCGCGGGTGAAGATGACGTCTCCTGGCTCAGGAACAGCGCGTGAGGCCCAAGCGCGGTACGACTCCTCGTCTGTGGTGTACGCACCGTCCCAAACGATTTCGCCAGCCTTGATGGCAGATGTTCGAAGGATCCACCAAGGAGTGGCCTCGGCAAAGGGGGCGGTCTTGTGCTCACAGTCGACAAGGTGTGTCAGCACGTGCCGCAGTTCCCGATCGCCGGTCGAGTCACTGCTCATGGTTTGGGCGATCGCAGCCCGCTTCTGCTCCTTCAAAAGCCCGATGAGGCGGCGCTTGGCGGCGATGGCTTTGTCGATGCGGGCGTTAGCGTGGGCGAGGTACTTCACGATTGCCGCCTGCTCCTCCACCGGCGGAACAGGGAGCAGTTGGGTTGCGAAGGTGTCGAATCGAAAGTCCGTTGATCGCTCTCGGATGCCCTTGGCCAGGGCTTGAATCCACGAAGTTCGCGCCATCTCACGCACGACGGCCGCGAAATAGTGCACGTTCGCCGAGTCTCGCGGCAGACAGACGCTGTAGACGGGCGTGCTCTTGCCGTCACTGTCAGAAACACCGACAGCGCCCGCAAACGCGTCCATCGCATGGATCACCAAGTCACCCTTGCGAACACCCTGATAGCCGATCTCTTTGAGGGATTCCGTGAATCCTGTCGTTCGGCGGCGACTGCGGAGCGTCACCACTCCGTCGCGGAAACAGGTGACAACACCCTCTTCGGGACTCGGGGCGCGCTCCATCCGCGCGAACAGTGCCTTGCCCCGTTCCGTACCCCAGTGCTCAGGCAGGCGCGGCGCCCAGGGTACGAGTCCCGAGGAGTCCTGGTACCTGTTGTAGGGCTTCGTGTCAGAAAACATCAGGAGTCTGCCTCGGCCACCGTGAGCAGGTTGTCGGGGTTCCAGATCTGCTTCGCGATGGCGCGGTAGAGATCGCCGCGCTCGGTGACGTCGACGGCCATGAACTGCTCATGGGCCTTGAACGGCAGACCGCTCGTCTTGACGAAGTGCAGGAAGCCGGGGTTCTTCTCGTAGGCCTGCGAGTCGAGGCTGGCCGCGAGGAGGTTCTGACCGAAGTAACGCGGCCGCTTCTGGGCGTAGGTGTCGTCCTGATAGCTCGCATTGAACTGTTTGGGCAAGAGGAGCAGGTCGCCGATGCGGTTCCGATGCCGCGAGAAGTCGGCTTCGTGGCTGAACTCGAGACCGTCTCCGACGTGGCGCTCGGGCCGGTTGGCCCAGATGTGCTCGACCTCGTACTTGACCTTGGCGCCGTTGGTCAGCTCCACATAGTTCGAGGCTTGCCCGGACCCGACGGTGATGAAGTCTGTGATGCGGGCCAGGAACCGGTGGACCTGCCCGCGGTTCTGCTGGTGCACGCCGAAGTCGTCTCGCTTGTCGAACGTCTCGGCCTCCGCGAGCAAGGACTTCCGCAGCGTCTTCGCCAGGTCATCAACACCGAGGCCGCGGATGTCGCGCATGACGTTGAACATTGCGTACTGCATCGTCGAGTAGGCAGTAGATCGGAAGTTCCAGATGCGCCAGGCAAGGAGGATGTCGACGTAGCGGCCCACGATCTCGAGCTTGCGATCGACCACGGCCGGAGCATCGTCCCGGCGGAGCGGGGCGAGTAGCAACTGGTGCTGGAGCGTGAACCCGAGGTCGTGGTTGTAGCGGATGAACCGGAGTGGGCTGGATGAATCGAACGAGGACGTCGTGACCTGGAGAATCCGTTCGAACTGGGTCGAGTAGAACATGAAGTCCCGGTCGACGAAGTCGAAGAAGGTGGCCTGGGAGGTGAGCCCCACCGCTTCGTGGGCGCCGCGCAGCCAGCGGTGGAACTCGGTGCCGATGCGGTCCCAGTCCTCCGGCTTCGCGCCCTTCGAGCGTTGGCGGATCTTCGTGGAGTACTGGCTCCGCAGCCAGGCCTTGAGGAAGTCCGAGCCGGCCTCGTCGTCCCACTCCTCCAGCGTTCGGATCCGCTTGCGCCAGAGATCGTTGGCCCTGGTGCGCGGCCTGCCGTCCTCCATGTTCGCGAGCAGGTAGCCCTTGAGCATGTCGGCCGGCGTGAGCTTGAGGCCGCGGTCGTTCATCGTCTCGAAGATCGCGTAAGCGTCGTCGTCGCTGTAGGCGGTGATCTGGACGAGTTGCACCCGGTCCTTGAGCCAGTCGATGAAGAACGGAAGCGCCGCTTCCTTCAACTCATCGGGAAACAATCCGTCGAGCTCGCTGTAGCGGCTGACGAGGGTGTGCACGGATTCCGGCGCGTCGGCGGGAACGTCGTACTCGCCGTGCTCGAAGAGCGCATCCATGCAGTCGTTGCGGTCGGCGACGTCGAGGTTGAACGACTTCTCGCCGAACTTCTCCGAGTAGATGAGCTCGTCGATGTTCACGACGTCATCGCGCCCCTGCTGGAGCCGGCGAAGGTATGTCAGGAAGAGCGTGAGACTGGTGAGGCGCTGCTGACCGTCGACGATGAACGGCCGGCTGCCCTTCTGGGAGATGATGATCGACCCGAGGTAGTAGCCGGGATACTTCGCGACCTGCTTGCGGGCGTGACCGGGGTCGTAGATGTCGAGGAACTTGGCGGTGAGGTCGGCGACGAGCTCAGCGATCTGCTTCGACTCCCACTTGTACTCACGCTGGTAGTAGTCGATGGAGTACTTCTTCTTCTCCAGGACTTCGGCGATGGTCTTGGCAACGCCGTCGACGCTCCGGTCGGTCTCGATCATTCGACTCCTCCGGCGATCTCAGCGATGAGGTTGTCGGTCTCGGCTTCGAGCGCACGAATGTCCGCTTGGATGTCGGCGAGTGTCCGCATGGGTGCGGGTTTGTAGAAGTGTCGGGTGAAGGAGATCTCGTAGCCGATCTTCGTCTTGCTTTCGTCAACCCATGCGTCTGGCGCGTAGGGAAGTACCTCACGCGCCATGAATGCCTCGATGCCGTTGGATGCCTCGCCCGCAGGCTCGTTGAGCGGGACCTGCTCGCTGTCGCGCAGGTCGACGTCCGGCTCGTACATGACCACGCGCGTCTTGCCATCGATGGTCGCTTCGAACAAACCGCGCAGCGGGTCGGCGACTGCGCTGGGCGGGAGCACCTTCTTGATGATCGGCGGTGCGTCCTCCGAGCGCTCCCCGGTTGCTTTCAGAGCCTTGATCTCGGCCGCCTTGCAGACCCGCCCAGCGTCAGCCCCGACGACTCGCAGGGGCCGCTCCACCACGATCTTGTAGTAGCCGAAGTCTTGGTTGTCGAAGACCTTGGAATGCTCCGGGTCGCATGCCTCGTCGAACGCCTCGACCGTCTTGAGAACCTTCTCGATGTCGCCCTCAGAGAGTTCGACACCCTTCTCGCCGAGGTTCTTGCGCAGCGGCGTGAACCACTCGGTGGCGTTGATGAGTTGCACCTTGCCCTTACGGCGCTCCTCCTTGCGGTTGGTGAGCACCCAGATGTAGGTGGCAATGCCGGTGTTGTAGAACATCTTCAGCGGCAGGGCGACGATGGCTTCGAGCCAGTCGTTCTCGATGACCCATCGGCGGATGTTGCTCTCGCCGCCGCCGGCATCGCCGGTGAAAAGCGACGAGCCGTTGTGAATCTCGGCGATGCGGCTGCCCAACTCCGTGTTGTGCTTCATCTTCGAGATGAGGTTCGCCATGAACAGCATCTGGCCATCGTCGACCCTGGTGACCAGCGAGTAGTCCGGATCGCCAGCGTGCTCGATCACGAAGCGCGGATCACGGATGCCCTTCTTCCCGCCCATCCGCTCCTGATCTGTCTTCCAACTCTTGCCGTAGGGCGGATTGGAGAGCATGAAGTCGAACTCACGGCTGGCGAAGGCGTCATTCGCCAAGGTTGACCACTCTGGGCCGCCGACGACATTGTCGGCCGCCTCGCCTTCGCCCTTGAGGATCAGGTCCGCCTTCGCGATGGCGTACGTCTCGGCGTTGATCTCCTGGCCGAACAGGTGGGTCTTGACCTGCTTGCTGCGCTCGGCGGTGAGTTCCTTCAGCGTGTCCTCGGCGACGGTCAACATGCCACCGGTGCCCATCGCGCCGTCGTACAACAGGTAGCTGCCCGAGGGGATCTTGTCGGCGATCGGCTCGAACATGAGCCGGGTCATCAGCTTGACCGCGTCGCGAGGAGTCCAGTGTTCGCCTGCCTCTTCGTTGTTGTCCTCGTTGAAGCGGCGGACAAGCTCCTCGAAGACGGTTCCCATGCCGTGGTTGTCGAGGCCGGTCGGCGAAAGGTCGAGGTTCGGGTCGAGGAACTTCGATAGCAGGGTGCCGATGGCGTCAGCTTTGGAGAGTTTGGGGATCTGGTTGCGCAGTTCGAAGTTGTCGATGATCTCCTGCACGTTGGGCGAGAAGCCGTCGAGGTAGGCCTCGAAGTCGAGCTTGAGCCGCGCGGCGTTCGTGATCGAGCTGAGTGCCTTCATCGTGAAGGACGACGTGTTGTAAAAGTCCTGCCGTGCGGCTTGGCGCAGGGCCGCGTCCTGATTGACGATGCCGGCCTTGTCGAGCGTCGCCTTGGTTTCGACGACCGCATCCTTGGTCGGCTCCAGCACCGAGTCGAGGCGTCGCAGCACCGTAAAGGGCAGGATCACGTCGCGGTACTTGCCGCGGACGTAGAGGTCGCGCAAGACGTCGTCGGCGATCCCCCAGATGAGGTTGACGATCCTGCTGTGCTTCGCGCTGTCCACGCCGAGAACCCTATGCGGAGCGTCCGACGAAAGTCGCAAGACCCGGAGCTGCGTTGGGTGGCGCCCCGCGCCAAGTCAGATCCCAAGGCCTCGGCGTCCCCGGCCGACTGCTTGCGACACGTACTGGGTCGCGACCTCCGCTGCCGTGCGCAGCGCCGCCGAGGCGCGGGCGCGGTCAAGGCGCTGGATGTCCGTCGCTGGTTCCGAGTCGAGTGGCAGCGGAGCTGTAATGCCATACCGGTCGCGGTAGGCGGCGATGATGACGACCGCACGAGTCCAGTGCGTCCGGTCCGTCACCGGCGGGTCGCCGAGTCGCTTGACCCAGGGGTCTCGCTTCTGGATCGCTGTCTCGGCCAGGGCGCGGGCGCGCTGCTCGATCAGGTCCCTGCGTTCGTCGAGAGCGTGGCGCATGTCGGGAGCCATCGGGCCGACAGCCTCGGGGATCAAGCCTACGATCAGCCGAGCTCGTGGACTTCGGCCGCGGACCCGCTGGCTGGTGGCGAGCTGGACCCGGTGGCGCAGGACTGCGGCGATGTCCTCGGCGTCGTCCAGGCCGTGGCGGCTCACTGCCGCGGGAAGGAGGCGGTCGACGTCGTGGCCGTTGGCCTCGGCGCGGCGTAGTTCGGCGGCGAGCGGGCCGAAGGCGTCGGAGGCGAGGACGTCGTCGACCTGGTCGGCTGTCAGTTCGCTGGCGCGGAGGATCGTGGCCCAGCGGTCGCGTTGCGCGGCTGCGGCGATCGTTTCGTACTCGGCGGCGAGTTGCGCGATGGATCCCCAGGTCTCCTGCTCCTGGGTGAGCGTCTGGTGTGCGGAGAGTTCGGCTGCCCGGTTGGCGAGAACGTCGGTCAGCACGGATCGCGCCGTGGCCTCTTCTCCGTCGGGAGCGCCGTGGTTGTCGTCGGCGGTTGCGGTGACGACATAGGCGTGGTTGTGGTCGCGGCCTCGGGTCATCGCGACGTACAGGTTCTCCCGCGTCGTCGACTCACTGACGACGACGTGCGCGGTGTCGACGGTGATGCCTTGGGCGCGGTGGGCGGTGATGGCGTAGCCGAGGTCGACGTGTTCGGCGACGTACGTGGCGGGAAGCACGACGGCTCCGCTGTGTTTGCGGTCGAGACGGCGTACGACCACGGAGCCATCGGCGCGGACGTCGGTGACGCGCCAGCGGTCGCCGTTGCGCACCCAGCCGGCGCGAAGGGTCCGCAGGCGGCGGTCGTTCTTGCGGGTGATGATCCAGTCCCCGACCGAGGCGCGGGCGCCGTCGATCAGGCGCGCCTCGCTGCCCTCGTGCGTCGCCCCCGCGAGGAGCCGCTCGGTGCGGGCCTGCGCGTTGAGTTCGTGGACCACCCGGGAGGTGTCGGCGATCAAGACGCTGGCACGCCCCGCTGCGATGTCGTCTCGCCAGGCTCGATAGGCGGCGTCCGTCATGTCGTCGGCGTCACCGTCGCTGACCCGATCTTGAGCGAGGTAGACGTCGACGGCTTCTGGGCGGCCGTGGCGCAGGTCGAGAGAAGCGCTCTTCTCCCAGGCGTGTGTGAAGCGGTGGATGTCGACAAGTTCGGGCGGGTCGTTGCGGGCTTCGGCGAGCATGCTGAACGCTCCCCCGGCCTCGACGGACTGGAGTTGGGCCCAGTCGCCGACCAGGAGGACCTTGGCTCCTGCGACCCGGGCGTGGGCGGTGATGCGGTCGAGGGTCATGGTGCCCGCCAGGGTGGCCTCGTCGATGATCACGAGTTGGTTCCTTCTGAGCGCGGCCCGGCCCTGGTCGTACTCGTAGCACCACTTCGCGGTGTTCTCGCAGGCGATGCCGAGGTCCTCGGCGAGTACGGCGGCCGCGGCCGCGCTCGGTGCGAGGCCGACGACGCTGTCTCTCCCGTGTTGGCGGGTCCAGGCGTCCTGGAGTGCACGCATGGCGGTGGTCTTGCCTGCGCCGGCCGGGCCGATGAGCAGGTCGACCGCTCGACCTGACACCGCGATCTTCGCGATCGCCTCCGCCTGCTCGGGGCCCAGCCGGTTGCCCTTGACTGGCCGGGCGGCGATGGCGTCGACGATGTCGATCGCGATGGCGGGTGCCGATGTCGTGGCGGCACGTTCGAGGAGGCGGTCCTCGGCGGCGAGCAGGTGCTCTGCAGAGAAGACCGTCGAGTGCTTGGGCCGGAAGGCGCTGGTGCCGTCCTCGCGCAGGAACGGTCGTGGAGTCGTCGCCAACTCAGGCGGGGTGAGTCGCAGGGAGCCGCGCTCGGCGGCGTCGACGACCATGCCGGTGATCGCCTCACGGTCAGCGGTGCTGGCGAACCTCCATCCGAGGGTCTGGCGTGCCGCCTCGGCGTACAGGTTCGCGCGCCGCCACGTCGAGCGCTTCTCGCCGACCGCGGCAACAACGAGACGCCCGACGTCGTCGATGAGATCGAGGGGCACGTCATCTGCACGCAGCAGGCCCGCCCTTGGGGTCGAGGTCACGTCCCGAGCCCAGGCCACCGGGTCCGCGGCGATGAGGGCGGCGGTCCGTCGACGCCACAGGTCGGTGAGGTTGGCGAGCGAGTGCACGTGCTTGGTGGGACGGTTCGAGAGGTTGGCCTGCTGGCGGAGCTTCATGATCGTGGACCGGCGCGGGCGGCGGCCGTTCTTGGCGACGTACTCCTCGATCAGGTGGTCGGTCGTCGCGTCGATGTCGCGGGCTCGGCTGGAGAACGTCTCGACCAGGGACTGCGGGACGCCGGCGATCTCCCAGGCGGGGTTGCGGTCGCGGCCACGTGGGCGCCGCTCCCAGCCGACACCCAGTGTGCGGGTCAGGTGGTCGCTGAACGATGCCTCGTGCAGTTCGGAGAGTGCGACGACCCAGGCGTGCAACGGGGCCCCGTCGACGGCGCACCACTGGCCGTCGCGGACGGTCTTGACCTTGTTGGAGATGACGACGTGGGTATGCAGGTGCGGGTCGTTGGCGCGGGAGTCGTAGTGGTCGAAGGCTGCGGCGATCGCACCGGTGACCTCGACCTGCGCGACCGCGCCCTTCGGTCCCTTGGCACCGACCCGGGTGGCGAGGACCTCGCGTTCGAGGAAGTCGAGAGCGTCGACCACGGCGGCGTGGTGGGCTTCGGCGATCAGCGCCTGCGTGCCGCCGTCGGCGACTCCCCAGAGCACGCTGGCCGACTTCGGGATGGAGAAGGTGAGGTCGTAGCCGGCGACGGCGTGGCGGCGCTTGCCTGCCTCCGGCTGGCCGTAGGTGCGGTATCGGCGACCGAGCGGCTCGCCGGTCGTGGGGTGGGTGCCCTGCCCGATCAGCAGCCTGAGTTGCTCCTCGGTCACCTCGTCGCCGGGCTGGACACGGACTCCAGGCTGGCGACCCCAGAGCCCAGCCACCGCCCGGGCGGCGTACCGGCCTCGGTGTAGTAGCGCGTCAGCGGCGTCGACAGCGACCTGTCCCCATCCCCCGCGGCCACCGTGCGCAGCAGGTATTCGCAGCCCTTGCTGGCGCTCATCTTGTTGATCGTGACGGTCACGACGACCACCTCCTCGTACGAGGTAGGTGTGCACGCCGCTCCCCCGCCCAGGCCGTCAGGCCTCGGTTGCAAGAGGCGTGAAGGGAAATGGTGGTGGAGATCGCCAGTGGGCGGGGGCAAGGGGGCGAGCAGGAGGTCAAGCAGAAGGGCGATGGGGTCGGGGTCGGGTGTGGAGGGCGGCTGGAGGAGCGTGCGTGATCGGTGGGTGGGAAGAATGACGCGCGTGAGCACCCTGACAGATGCCGTCCTGCCGCTGATCCGTACGCGGTCCGACCTCCACCGGTACAGCGCCGCCAACGCACACGGCATGGACATGCATGAGGGAGGGTGATGCTCCTATTCCGTGTCAAGGTCTGTTCATGCGGCGGTGAGCCAGGCGCGGTAGCGGGCGGC